>JALWQN010000097.1 GCA_027083115.1 Desulfurococcales archaeon | reverse complement strand
CTCATCTACTACCTTGAAGGTTGGGGGAGTGATTTACGTGGTAACTGCTGTTTTAGTTGGTTTGGTTATAGGCATAGCATTAATGTCTTTCGCAACAAGTCCGCCATTTCCCCACCCGCCTCAAACCTTAATATCAATAGGTGCTATATACATTACCTCTATAGTTTCAGCGCTACTTGCTTTAGCAGCCTCAATAGTTATTGGTGTGGGTTTCTTAGTAATTCGTGAGGAGCCAAAAACACCTGAAATACCTGCATAATTTTTACTCAACTCATTAGTTAGTGCCATATGTTATTTCTGATTAACCCCGAAACCATTATTCGTTGGTTAAGGTGTATATCTTTGAGGAGTATTGCGATAGTTTTTGGGTACTGGAATAGCATAAAGTACAGCATCAATGTGTTGGCTGGAGTTGTTGAGAGGTTTTTCTTCAAGGAGCCTATAGATCTCTACTTAGTCTCTAGTGAAGAATTACTTGATTTCCTTAGCGAAATACCTAACAGATACGGTAAACATTTTATTTATGCCCAGTCTATACTCACTGCCGAGTTACCGAAGAATAAGGAGCTTTTCATGAAAGCAACACGCTTAGTTAGGAAGTATGGCGGGATCTCTGTAGCCGGAGGCCCTCACCCTTCAGGAGACCCTTACGGAACAATTCTTTCATTAGGTTTCGACTATGTAGTCGTTGGTGAGGCAGAAGAAACTTTCAAGAGCTTCCTATTTAATTACATTAATGACCTTACCGATTTAGAACCTCCTACTGGGGTCGCCTCACTTGTTAATGGTAAAGTGAAGCTAAGAGGTAAGGGGTTCGTGCAGAACTTAAATGAGTATCTGCCTTTTTCTCTTGGTTACCGCCTCTATAACCCTATAGAAATAAGTAGGGGTTGTCCATTCGCTTGTAAGTATTGTCAAGTGAGTTATGTTTTTGGAGCCTCTCAAAGACATAGAGATATTGATGAAGTTGTTAAGTGGTCCAGTCATCTCCTGAGAATAGGCATTAAGGATATTCGTTTCATAACGCCAAATGCATTAGGTTACGGCTCCAGAAATAATTCCGTGAGTCTGGATTCTGTGGAGGAATTGCTGAGTGCTTTGCAGCAATTAAGGAATAGAGGAGGTAGGGTTTACTTAGGTACTTTCCCTTCAGAAATAAGGCCTGAGCACATCTGTGATGAGGCCGCAAAGATGTTAAGGAAGTACGTGAATAATAAGAGAGTGGTCATTGGGGCTCAAACAGGGTCCCGCAAGTTACTTGAATTTATACATAGAGGTCATACCTCTGAAGATGTAATTAATGCAGTCCAAATCCTGCGGAAGTATGGTTTCGGAGTTGATGTTGATTATATTTTCGGCCTTCCAGGAGAGGATGAGGAAGATATTGAGGAAACAATAAAGCACATGCAGAAAGTCATTAAATTAGGTGGTAGAATCCATGCTCACGTATTTATGCCCTTACCAGGCACGCCTTTTGCTATGTCTCCGCCTGGAAAAGTGCCAAAAAAGGTTCTCAAGGTACTGAATAGATTTCTTGGGAAAGGTCGTGTTTTCGGCCAGTGGATGCATCAGGAAAGATTAGCGAATGAAATAGCTAAATTAAGGGATGAAGGAATTATTCTCTTAAATTCTACTAGAGCCAAGGAAGTTATGAGGTCATCCCCACGCAAGACCTAAATCCCTGGCTAATTTATGCCCTAACCATATGTTTCCCTTCGTATTTAGCTTACGCTTAATTGTCCAAACAAACCTGTCTTTTATGCCTCTAACTGAGTAAAGTGGGACAGGTATAATTGCTCCCTTCCTTAAGGCCTCAAGAATAGATTCCTTACTGAGTGAATCGACATCCAGGTAATTGAAAGCTGAACCAATCATCTCCAGTACGTGAGCATCTGAATTAGCTAGCTTAGGTAGTGGGTAGTTTCTGAGTGCTATACATGTGTATGCGTTTGTTACAGGATCGCTGCCTGCATTAAAGCACTCTACGAGATCCCACATTCTATGCTGGTATACTTTCTTCCCTATCCCTAACCTCAAGATATCGAATGGGTGAGCAGGAATCAGAAGGCAGTTATTCTCATTGGCTATTTCTCTCAACTCCTCAGGATCCTTACGTATTCCTACCGGCTCATCACATAGAAGAAGTATATCCCCCCAAGAACTCCTTACTTCAGCACCAAGAATTACCACTATACCTCCTGATGCCACTTCAGAAGCTAATACAGAACCTACGAAAGTATCGTGGTCCGTTACCGATATTGTTAAAATCCCTTTACGCTTAGCGAACTTAACTATTTCTTGAGGGCTTGCTTCACCATCACTCGCGTAGCTATGCATATGAAAATCTCCCTTAATGATCAACCTGTAACCTCTCCTTGATCCTCCTCCACCTCACTAAATAAGTCAGCGCTTTAACTGCTTCCTCAGGAGTTCTGAAGGAAGGTATTTTGGCCTTCCTCTCAAATAACTCGATTTTTTGCGATGTATATCTACCTCCAGGAGCAGCCATAACTAAAGGTTTCCTAAATTTTCCTAATGCCTCTTTAGCTGCTTTTAGGACTCCTTCGGGATCGAAGGCAGGGGATTGCATAATCCCTATTAGGACAACGGCATCTACCATACTATCCCTCAGTACATGCTCTAGGGCCACTGCATATCTATCCGGTGGTGCATCACCAAGTACATCCACTGGATTGTTAACCGATGCTGCTGAGGGCAATTCATTTCTTAATGCTTCCTTAGTTTCTGGACTTAATTCAGCCATCCTCATATTGTTGAGTTCAATAGCGTCAGTAGCTAGGACTCCTGCCCCCCCACCGTTCGTAACAATGGCCACTCTATCGCCTTCTGGTTCAGGTAACCAAGTTAATGCCTTAACTGCTGTTACGACCTCACTTAATTCATTAACTATTAGTCCTCCTGCCTGCTTTATCGCCGACTCATATATTTTGTAGGAACCCGCAAGTGACCCCGTGTGCGAAGCAACTGCCTTAATTCCTTTTTCGGACTTTCCTGCCTTAAGAATAATTACAGGTTTTCCTTTGCTTACAGCTTTCTTTATGGAGTTAATAAACATCCTGCCATCCTCAACGCCCTCAATATAAGCAATTATGACCTTAGTGGCTACATCTTGGGCTAGGAACTCAATAAGTTCCCACTCCTTGACATCTGCTGCGTTCCCGTAACTTACGAATTTGCTCATCCCTACGCCAGCTTCAGCAAACCAGTCCAGAACAGCAGCCCCTAGAGCACCTGACTGAGATATGAAGGCAGCACTCCCTGGCTCGGGTTTCCCTTGCCTGTCTGAGGGATTAAATATCGTGTCCAGCCCTACTGAAGGATCGTAAATACCTAAGCAATTAGGTCCGACTATCCTAATCCCGTATCTTCTGGCAGTTCGAACCAGTTTCTTCTCCAGCTCTTCCCCTTCACTACCAACTTCCCTGAAGCCAGCACTAATAACTACTGCTGCTCTACACCTATTGCGTCCGCATGAGTCAATAACTTCAGGAACTACCTTAGCAGGTACAGCAATAACGACTAAGTCAGGAGGTTTAGGGAGATCGTCACATGACCTATAGCATTTCTTACCAAATATTTCATTATACTTTATGTTGACTAGAAAAAGTTCGCCTTTGAAGCTGTTGAGCAAGTTCTCAGTTATGGCCCTACCCACGGTGCCTGGTTTTGGGGAAGCACCCACAACAGCAATAGATTTGGGTTTAAAGAATGGCTCTAGTGTTTTTAAGCTCTTCCTTAAATTTCCTTCATTCATTCACAAACCCAAGTTAAGAAGAAATAATCACTTATATAATAATTTTAGGTGGCTTCCGTAATTTATTTAATCTTTCCTTCATGAAGGAAGCGGGAACAGTTATTGCGTGAGTCTAGGAGAATACTTCATCATCCAGTAATTGATTATAAGCGGGGGAAAGAAGTCACTATATTTTTTGAGAATGAACCCATTAAGGCGTTTGAGGGGGAGTCTCTTGCAGCAGCTATATATGCTGCAGGAATTGATGTATTCAGAACTACCTTAAAGTATGGTAGGCCCAGAGGCCCGTTCTGTATGGTGGGTAAGTGTGGCTCCTGCACGGTAGAGGCTAATGGCGAGGTCGTGACG
>JALWQN010000096.1 GCA_027083115.1 Desulfurococcales archaeon | reverse complement strand
GATTTGGGGGGAGGCTCAGGATCTCTTGGGGGGAGGAGGGGTGGAAGGACTTTAAGGAGGGAGCAGTTTCCCTAGCGCTATGTAATTTTGGCGACTATATCTCTGGCTTTTTCCTACAGATGTTCACCCCAATAATTAAGTCTGCCCCAATCCTTGTCGCTCTACTTCCTGCAGCAAGCGATGCTAGGGGGGATGTATACTCCAGCTATGGCTCTAGGCTAGGTACATTGCTTCATCTAGGCTTATTCGAGAAGTACTCTAAGGGAGAATTAACCGCTATCTTCACAGTCCTAATAACCATTAATATCTGGGTTGGCTTCATAACTTCCTTAGCTGCTTTAGGTGTTGGTGCAGTTAGCTCAGTAACCTCCGTTGTTTTCATTACCTTAGTTTCTGCCTTACTGGCTTCAGTGTTTATGCTTCCATCAACTACCCGGCTAGCAATAATATCTTTCCAGAGAGGCTACGACCCAGACAATATTGTTGCACCAATATCCACGCTCTTCGGTGACATGATAACTGTGCCAGCAATTATTGGGGCCTATAAACTATCAACCATGGTTGGAGGTCTGCTTCAGGAATTAATAATTGCGTTCAGCTTAGCAGCAGTAATTTCTCTTTTCGCATTAATGATTAGGAAAGGCATTCAAGACCCCGCATACAGGAGGGGTTTGAGGGTATTAAGAGAGAATATACCAATGATTATTGTAGCTACCTCACTCAGCATGCTGGCTGGCTTAGTTCTCTTAGTAAACATTAATAAGATAATAGAGAGCGTCGGTGTGCTGGCAGTCATACCAGCATTTCTTGAGGATGGTGGTGCCATAGCAATTAGGTTCTCGTCGAGACTATCAACATCAATGCACTTAGGCATTATTAAGCCAGCACTATTGCCTTCAGATAAGTGGGTAATCACCCAATTCCTTATTAATTTAGGCCACGGATTAATGATTTTCACGTCACTAGCTATCTTCGGCTACTCAATAGCCTCACTCAGGGGTGCGGGAAATATAGCGACAAGCATTTTTCTTTCTGTAGTTAGTGCAGGGTTGGTGCTTACTGCGCTAATAACGCTCATAACATACTATACTGGAATAGCTTCCTTTAAGGTCGGAATAGATCCTGACAACGTCTTAGCGCCCTTACTAACTAGCATTGCAGACATAACTGGCACACTAAGCCTAGCAACCTTCATTTCCTTAATGATTCACACAGCCTAACGATATAATACAAAAAAACCAAAAATATGACGTCACAACAAAAATAACAAAAATTTATAAACAACTAACTATATAATACAAATAATAAATACCATAATATCGGTTTTTATAAGTAATATTGGTTAATTTAACGTATTATTTTAAATGGCTTAATCACACCTCTAAAAAAGGTGTTTGAATGCAGGTGAAGAAAGTAACTGGATGGCTAAGTAAGGGTGGTGATGGTGACCTCTTCCTTAACTTCGGACCTTCACTAAAGAAAATTAGGTTTCCCAACAGAAGCAGTAAGATCGGGAAACTGGTTGAGAGAGGGAAAAATGAAGTACTAATTAAGGCAAGAATCACTGGAGGTAACGGAGTTCTAAATATAGAGGATGTAGAGATTATTTACATGCATAAACCTAAGGTTAAAGAACCGGTTCCTGACCCATCGGTTCCTTCAGAATTTGCTAGGCGAAGCTGGCTAATTATGAGGCTGCCCAAGTACCGTAAGGTGCTAATGATTCAGCACGCAATAATGAAGTATTTCAGGGAATTCCTGGATAAGGAAGGCTTTGTGGAGCTCCTTCCTCCCATCATAAGCCCGGCCAGTGATCCCGGTTTAAGAGGAGCTACTAAACTAATAACTAAGGTTTACGGGTCGCCTTACGAGCTAACCTCCAGCACCATAATGTTCAAGCAGGTTTCAGCAACAGCATTAGGGAAAATCTACTTCATGGCTAGGAACGTAAGGGAAGAACCTCTCGAAAACATATATACGGGTAGGCACTTAGTTGAGTTCACCCAACTAGATATCGAGTGGGCTGGAGCATCCATGGAGGACGTTATGGAGCTAGCTGAAGAGATGGTTCATTACGTTTGCAGGAAATTAATTAATAACTACGGGCACATACTTAAGGAATTCAGGAAGGGAAGGATCGATTGCTGGAGACCTCCTTACGAAAGGATGAGGTATGAGGAAGCTTTAGAGCTCGCTAGAAGAATGAATGCCGACGTTAACAATGGTTCAGAGTTAAGTCAGAAGGCTGAGGAAGCAATAAGCCTGGCTGTAGGCAAGCCTTTCTGGATAACTAACTACCCAGCTAATTCCAGAGGGTTCTACTACCTGAGAGATCGTGAGAATCCCGAATACAATAGGGACTTCAACTTAATACTTCCTGAAGGCTATGGCGAGGTAGTGGATGGTGGGGAAAGAGAATACAGGCCTGAGGAAGTCAGCAGAAGAATTAATGAGCTTGGAGAGAGCGAAAATAAATATTCTTGGTTCCTTGAGGCACTCCAAGAGGGTGTGGCTCCATCAGCAGGTTTTGGTCTGGGGATAGAGCGCTTCACCAGGTATGTTTTGGGGCTAAAATACATTTGGGAAGCAGTTCCTTTCCCTAAGCCCCCAGGAATAACCAACACACCATAACACGCAACATTTTATTTGAGAACTGCCTGATTAGTTAGAGGGTAGGTAAGTGATTGATGAATTAGATAAGGAAATACTTAGGATACTCCAAAGAAAACCTAAGGCCAAGATATCAGAGATAGCTAGGCTTCTAGGACGACCCAGAAGCACCATAGCCCAGCGAGTAAATAAATTAGAGAAGGAAGGAGTAATTAAGGAATATAGAGCAATAATAGACCCTGAAAAAGTCGGTTACAAAAGATCAGCCTTAGTAATGGTTAAGATAAGGAAAGGAATCAAGACATACTTAACACAGGATGAGTTAGCAATGAAGATAGTTAATGACTCAATAAGGAATAAGGATCTACCGTTCGTGGAGGAAGTCCTTATATTGACGGGAGCTTATGACATGGCTCTGAAGGTCTGGATCAAGGAATGGAAGGAACTCTCTTCTTTCCTACTGAATTACCTGTCGAGCATGGAGGAAATAGAGTCCACAGAAACACTAATGGTTCTGGAAAAAACACCTGAAATGCCACCACCCTTCCCTATATAGTCTTTTATAAAGGTTTGAGTCATGCTTCACTTACTTCTTAGTCTCACAGTAATATTGAACGCTAAGAAAATATAATCCCAGGTGAGAAGAATCACATGCTTGGATAAGCTCAGGAAAGCTGCTCCAGGACTTTATCTGCTAATTCTCTACCTAAATAAAGGCTTAAGAGACAGCAATAATTTGGATGATTTGGATGAAGTCCTCACACCTAAGGTGAGGAAGTACCTTAAAGAAATAGGCACCCCACCAGAAATAATCAGGTACTTAATAATGAAGGATCCAAAAAACTACTTGCAGGCCTAAGACTCATGCAGGATAACGCGTTTCTCATCATCAATGGTTGCTATACCGTCAATAACCTTCTCCCAAACACTCATCCATAAAGCCTTAATCGAGTTCTCCGACATACTATCCCTTAATGGAGCCGCGAAATCATCGAAATCAATAACCACTTCCTCACCCTTAAAAACCACCTCCACAGTCTTATCAGTAACAACAAAATCACTCACCTTACCCAAAAACTTAAGGTGCTCAGCTAAAGCCTCAGCAACATCAACGCCTAACCCCCTATTACCCAGCAAAACAAGCTTCACAAAACCACCAAAAATATATTGAATAGACAATTAAATTATTTCAAAAAAGTATAGGGTTTAGTGAAGTATTTTAGAAAATCCCTGCGTCCTCATCTATTGGATCGCCAGTGGGATTGACGATACCAGTTACAAATAACATTATGAACCCAACAGCAATAGCTACAGGAAGAACTATTTTTGCAGCTCTTAATGCCTTGATTATTTTTAATACAGTTTCACCATCCATTTTAGATCACATCTTTAAAATTATTCTAGAACAATCTATTTTTCCGACGTAGAAGTCAAAAATCAAAGTCTCAGAATAACTTTCGATTACTTATTTGAATAATTATTTAGAACTCATATTTATTGTCTTAGGTAAACTTAACTTGGGTATGAAG
>JALWQN010000095.1 GCA_027083115.1 Desulfurococcales archaeon | reverse complement strand
AGCAAGATAAAAAACTACTTCATAGCTTCCCAAACCTTAACGTAATCGTAAGTATGGCTAAGGGAAGTAAACCAATTATTGCAGCAACATAGTAGGCGTTAGGTAATCCAGAGACCGAAGTAAGGACAGCAGTGGCTAAAGCATAAATTCCTGAAAGAATAAGTACCAAAGTTGTTAAAGAGTAAGTTCTAATGTTCCTTAGAAAGTAGGTTGTAATTAAGTAGCCTGCAGAGACCGCGTAAATAATTCTCACAGGTAAGTCAGGAATACTCCAGCCAGCTGCCCCTAACTTAATTAAGTAAGGTAAGTATTTATAGGGCTTTAGACCTAACTTCATTACCTCCAACACGCTCTCGGGAATTAAGTAAGTCATGAAGAAAATTAGGGATGCTCTAACAGCATTCAATTCCTCGGTTAACGCAACATACCCTAAGGAAGCAAGCAAGTAAGATACTGATACCATAGCTAAGTAGGATGAGTTAAGAAGTGTTGCACTCAAGACTAAGGCCAGCCAAGTAATTACTGCATAGGTTAGGGTCTTATTTGTGCTCAGCTTCTTAAGAAAGAACGTCATTAGCATACCTAGAACAAGGCCTATTAATACAGGGAAATACTTTCCACCAACATAAAGAGTTAAAGCGCTTAATCCAGGGAGCAAAAGTAAAATATCTGCAATCTTGGCCTTAATGTCCAATCTAATCACCCAAGTACGCTTTTAAAGCCCAGTACCTTAGCCGTTCCTGAACCCCAACATATATTTTTCCTCCAGAGGCCATGACAGCATTCTTGATTGCCTCAAGCCTATTTCTCTCCTCCATAATATCCTCATGAATTAGGTCCAGTATTCCATCACCTAACTTAATCCTAACGTATTCCGTTAAGTCCGGCACAACGAATGATGGCCTTAATGATAAAGCGATCAGTGACTCCGTTAAATCCTTAGTATCTCTGGGCAGAAGGTAGGTAAGTGGCGAAAATATAATTACCTTAGTTCCTCTGTGGAGGAGTCTTCCGGCAACATCCGGTAAATCCCTTAATCGAGTTAGGTCTGATGGAAGTAAATTCTCTAGTTCCCTAAGGGCCTTATAGATGTAGTCTACCCTGCGTGTTGGGGGTAAAGTAAGTACTGAAGCCCCAGCCAAATAGAAACCTAGAGGGTCATTAAGCTTTAATGCTGTCATTGCTACAGAACCTGCGGCATTCACTAAGTCATCAATAACTCTCCTCCCCCTCCTATATTCAAGTAATGTATGGATTGCTGGGTCAATAACTAGGAAAACCTCAAACATTGACTCATTCATTAGTTCCTTAACTAAAGGTAATCCGTCAACTCTTCTAGCAGTTGCCGGCCAGTAAATGAGCCTTACATCATCCCCAGGAACATACTCCCTTAATTTGATGAAGTCACCATAACCACCGCTGACTCTAACTTCATGGGCTCCAGGCACTGGAAAAATTACTTTAGGAGGTGGTGTAGAAATCTCTTCAGCGTAGAACGTCAGTACAGCTTGGAACGTGACTTCTGTGACTGGCGGATAAAGAAACTCGACGAAAGTCAGGTGGAGAGGAGAAGGTATCAAAACCCTTAAAGGACCTAATTTGTGAGGTCCTCTAAGCACGGGTTTAACATAGTACTTCAGTACGACATCTTTTTGTCCTTCAGCCGTAAGTTCCCCCTTCACCTCAACCCCCATGCCGACCTCATCAATAAGCACAGCCTTCAGTTTTCTTAATCCCTTAACTATAGCCACATTCTGAACTAATCCCTCGCTCCCTAAGACTACCTTCTCAGGTACGTGGACCCTCTTAACCGATGCGTTAGAGCTTGACGAGTAAGCAATCAAGATTAGAGAATCCGCGCTTACTAGGAAAGAAAGGAAGGCTCCTACCATGAGGAGGTCGTACCTACCCCAAAGCGACGCCATAACGATAAGCACTAAAGAAACTGAGGCAATAACCCCTCCTTCTTGCGTGAACTTAAATCTCTTACTTAAGGAATGAATTTCCCTACCTAGGGACCGGGACTGACTCAATTACTCCCTTCACCACCGACATTAATGTCTTAAATGTCCATAGAGGTTCCTTACTATAGGAGCCAATAATTACTTCTGGCCTTAGAATCAGTCTATGATTAATGACGTCAGGGAAAACATCGATCACATCATCAGGGATGACGTAGTCTCTTCCTTCAGACACTACTGCATGTGCTCTCGAGGCATAAAACACATGTACTGCAGCCCTAGTTGAGGCTCCCAGAAGGACTGAAGGATTTTCTCTTGTGGCTCTTATTAATTTAATGATGTACTCCATAACCGAGTCCTTTACTTTCACATTAGATACTGCCTTAATCATTTTTCCCAGTTCTAATGCATTAATTACTGGCTCTATATCTAGCACTTCGCCATATTTGAGTTTCTTCCTAAGTACCTCAACCTCCTCTTCAGTAGTTGGGTAAGGTGTAATCACTCTGTACAGGAACCTATCTAATTCTGCCTCGGGCAAGGGATAAACGCCTTCAGACTCAACAGGATTTTCGGTGGCTATCACCATGAAAGGCTGAGGTAGCTTATGGGTCACTCCAGCAATGGTTACTTGACCTTCTTGCATGCCCTCAAGAAGAGCTGCCTGAGTTTTTGGAGGGGTTCTATTTAGTTCGTCAGCAAGCAATATATTTGTGAATATTGGTCCTTTCCTGAACTCAAAACTTGCTTTTTTCTGATTATACATCAACACACCAATAATGTCTGAAGGCAGTAAGTCAGGAGTTAACTGAACCCTCTTGAAATCCAGGCTTAAAGCTGAGGCGAAGGCCTTAGCCACATATGTTTTTGCTGTCCCAGGAACTCCTTCAATAAGGACATGCCCACCGACAAGTATCGCTTCAAACAATCTCTTAACGACCACATCTCTCCCGACTATGTAGTTCCTGACTTCATCCAGTATCGTATTAAAGGTCTCGGATATTTCCTTAATTTCTGACATCCTTAATCACCTTAATTAATTGATTCACTTCCTTCAAAGCAATTAATGCTTCATTCATTGAATTAGGGTAGCTCCTCAATACCTTATTAAAAAGAAAGTAGCTCCTCAAGCCCTTCTTAATTCCTAACTTATGCACCAGCCGAATAATTATGGATAACTTAGTGCGTAAGGACAAGGACTTCATTAAATCCCCTGAAACAACAAGCTCTACTTTAGTTATAGCCTGAACCTCTTTAGCGGCCTTAATGATGGAAACTCTCCAAAGTTCCCTAGGATTGGTTGCTAAGGAAGCTAAACCTCTTGACCAAATCAGTTTTTCAGTTCCTGCCTCAGGCCTCAGCGAGGGCCTCATAGAGTAACAGCACCTAGAAGTCAGCGTATCTACATACTCCATTGTTACGTATATACTTAACGCAAAGGCCATTAAGCCAGTAATTAAGTTGGATGCTGAAGCCATCCTAAACCCCCTTAATAGCGTTCATGATTCTAAGGGCTAAGGACCTTAGGTCCTTATTAATGGATTTCCCTGCAAACTTGCTCAATTCGTAGTCCCTTATTAGCTCCATTATTTCTTCCTTGATTTCTTCTCTACTCACTTTCTGGGCGACAATGCTACACTCTCTGTGCGTAACTACTTCAGGAGGTTTCTTAAGGTCTTTTGATGCTTCAGAAGCTAACGTGTTTATAGCCTCAATAACTGGGTCCTTACTTCCTTCCGCAGCTTTATGCAACTCCCTAATTACTTTCTTCCTCATGACGTGCGGTACTGTTCGTCCTGCCCTCCTCCTGGCCACAAAATAGTAGGAAATCAGTATTAATACGGTAGCAAATAAAACAATAGTGGCCCCTAAATACGGTGGTGATGTGCTTTCTTCCTTTGGGCTCGACTGATTAATACTTAAGCTTAAGCTGTTGCCTAAGAAAGCTAGGACACTATTTATCAGGTTCTGAAGGGTCTTGAGGATTTTATCTAGGATGCCTATGCTTAAGTATCCTCCAGGACTAGGATTAGAGCGTTCAGTAACAGGCATACCGCCAGTTAAGGTAACTGAATTTGTGAAAGACTCCGTAGCTGAAGCAGGCTTTATTCTTGATCCAGAAACATTAAATACTGTAGCTACTTCAGAATAGGAGCCCACACCTTTCTTCTCTATGGTGGCTGCTGGAGGATTCCAGACTAGGGCCGCCAGCACCAAGAGACTCATTACC
>JALWQN010000094.1:10420-15907 GCA_027083115.1 Desulfurococcales archaeon | reverse complement strand
CGTAGGGGAATCTCTCCGCAAATCCTGACCTAACAACGTATATTGTTACCGTCACTATTAACGAAATTATTACATCAATAGTGCTGTGTATTCCTTCCACATATATTGCTGGATTCCTCAAGAATACTCCTGCAATGATTCTCATCACTGAAATTAAGGCCAATATGATTGATGCTAAGGTGATGAGGAGCACTGCATCTTTAGAAATAATGCTTTGCTTCTGCATCAACATCACCTAAAGTGGTGATTTATGAAGTCATTAACAGGCCTAAACATAAACCTCACCCTGTAAGGATTTATTGGAAGAAGATAAAACAACTTTCTTCACAAAGTTTATTGCTAATTCTTTGGCCTAAAATTAAATGTCATGGATCCATACTAATGTGTGCATGTTTTAGTTTCTAAATTACGTTATTTCTTTAACTTAACGTTTTGGAAAGGCTTCTTAACAGTGCGGTAGCTAATGAGATTTTGGTATTGAGCCACTAAGTTTAGCAGAGACCTTGGAATTAAGTATATAGTCTCGTCTTTGAAGACCTTAAGACCTGTTAGAAGTGCTTCAACGGAAAACATCAACTGCATAAGCAATTTACATTAATGATCAGGGAAAGATTGCCAATAATGAGTTAAGATGCTTAAAGAAAAGAGATCTAGCTAAATCAAGCAGTGATTCTGATTTATGTGATTTAAGTTCAGACAGTATATTTGCTTTTAATCTTTATCTCCTTTACGGTTCTGCCGTCTTGGCAATAGATAACGTCTATGACTTTGCTCTTTTCCTCGCTTTCCCAGAGTTCTTTAGCTATTGTGGAAAGCCTCCTCACTGTTTCTTTATTCCATCTTTTCCTATATTCCCCCCTCTTTTTGAGCTTCTCCTTTATCCTTACGGCCTTTAATAAGGCCTTAGCCCACCTCCCTATGTCTTCAGCAGTGAAGTAGGTTTCAGCATTAATTATTTCCTGCTGGCTTTCCTGCATGTTATGCCTACCTCCTTAAGCTTATCCAGAACGTCCTCTTCCCTAGCCCTCCTGCATAGGTATTCCTTATTAAGCTTTTCTCTCAGCACATCTGCAAGTACTTTAGCCCTTAACTCGTCCTCGCTAGAGCGCCACCATTTCCACGCATTTAAAGTATACACTAATGTGTCCTCAGGAGACTGAATATACACTATATAGCTATTTATACTTACCCTAACTAACCTTCGATTACTTAAGTTATCATTAACTATGTCTATGGCTTTAGAAAGAAGTTGCCTTAAGGGAGCCAGCACATATACTCTACCATCCCGAACGCCACCTACGGCATCCAGAAAACCCTTAACTACGGTGTCTGCTTTAGGACCTCCCAAAATAACTATGTCCACATCTATCGTTCTAATGCTTGATCTAGTGTAGAACTCTACAGAGAATCCCCTAACAATCACTATCTTACCTAGACCCCACTCCTCAAGCCTAGTGTTAAGCCAAGCCAAAAAGTAAAGAAACCTACTAGTTTCGCTAGGTATCCTACTTAAATCCCCTAGAACCTTCCCCAAAAACTCACTAGCCAGTTCATTAACATACTTAAGCAAGACACTAATCACCTCATACTGAAATACCGTATAATCAATAAGTTAATACTAAGTAAAAAGCTATTACTAATTTCATTAAATTAAGCATTACTCCCTCAATAATCCTAGCTAACTATAATGGGTATTGCCTCAGTCGATGAATTTCATAGTTTGCCTAAAAATGCTTTCGGAGATCAATTTTTGCCTATACCCTTACTTTTCCCTAAGTAACTTACTTACGAACCTATAAAGAATAAATTTAAAGTTCTTACATCATTTTTAAAAGCATACCGATTACTACTTTAAAACGCTTAAGGCAAATTAGAACAGGTTCTACAGATCTAAGGACTACTCTTATGAAACCTCGCACAGTACTTTATAGAAGGAAAGTTTATAAATGAGGTAAACTATTATTTACCGGGATAAAAAATGAGTTATAAAAAAGGTGAGAGCTTATGCCTTTACCTCCAGATTTAATGGGTTTAATGGATTTGGTTTTTTGGGGAGTTCTTCTCTTTATAGTGGTTATTATTGGGGTTGTCTTAGCCGATAAGTTCTTGTCCTGGTTTCGTGAAGGCGGGACCACTAGGAGATCAGAGTTAGGGAGTGCCGAGACAGAAGTATTTGAAGAGTTACTTAAAGAGATTAAGGCACTCCGTAAGGAAATAAGCGATTTAAGGGATGCTCTTAAGGAGTGATGGGGGTTCTTTGGTGATCTAGGTATTGAGGAATGACATGACCCCCCAGGAAAAAAAGAGTTTCGGAGAATTAGCTGATTTCTTTAGGATTTTAGGTAATGATATCAGGCTTAAGATACTGGCCTTATGTTCGGTGAGAGAGAGAAGCAGTAGGGAGTTAAGAGAGATTTTAGGCATATCCAAGCCATTACTCATTGCTCATTTGCGTAAGCTCTTGAGAACCGGGTTATTAAGCTATAGGGTTGAGGTTGATGAGGGTAAGGGAGTTCTGAGAAAATATTATAAGACTTCTGAGTTTAGGATTATTGTTAGCCATGAATTGCTAAGGGAGTTATGCAGGAATAATTTAGTTAATGCATGCATGGATTAGATCCATTAATTAACTAAAAGAATCGTTTAGACTTTACCCCTAAAGAAGCAGTTTACTTAAGGAGCAAATCACTCTATTAGGTATTGATCTCGGCACGACCTTTGTGAAGGACCTACCTACGTACATATGGGTTAATTCATCCAACCTGATGAGCTCATCCTCACCCATATTTAGGTTTAGGGCCTCAACCAAGCTTTTCACGTGCTTCTTACGTCTCACTCCAACTAATGGTATGGCTCCCTTCTCTATGGACCACCTAATAACTACTGCTGCTCTAGATACTCCATGCCTCCCTGATATTTCCTTAACGGCTTCCTGAAGATCAATATTTCGTGCAGCAGTACGGAAGCTCAAGTCAAGAAACCTAGCTAGATTGTCTGCCTTAGCCTTACCTGCTAGGGCACCCTTAGCTAGCGTCCCCCAACCTATTAAGGCCATCCCTTCCTTCCCTAGAGCAGGTAGGAGTTCCCTCTCAGGAGCCCTCTGAACGAGGCTGTACTCAACCTGATCGGAAACTAGCTCGTGCTTCCTTAAGCACTTAAGTGCTTTACTCAGGTCCTTCGAGTCATAATTGCTTAACCCAATCATGTGGGTTAATCCCCTATCAATTAGTGACTCCATCTCCCTAATGACCCCGCATTCGTCAGTGTAGTTGCTTGGAGGCCAGTGAATCTGGTAAAGCCCTATGGCGTCTAACCCAAGCCTCCTCCTGCTGGCTTCAGCATGCTTAACCACCTTACTAGGTAACGCGTTACAGCCTGCTAACTTAGTCGCTACCAGTATGTCATTACTCCTGTACTTCTTGAGTGCCTCACCAACGAGTTCCTCGCTCCTACCCCACCCGTATGCTTCCGCAGTATCTATTAGGTTCACCCCCTCAGTTAGGGCATCAACTATGGCCTCAATCACTTCCTTAGGTTCGCTTGACCCCCAGACCCTTGATTTTGCCTGCCATGTCCCTATACCTACGGGCTTAATCCTCCATGACCCTAGGGTGACGTGCTTCGCCGCACCCAACTCATTGACCTGTAGTTGGATTATGCTTTATTCCCTCTTAATCCTTAGGTCTTCATGGTTTACTTTCACTTAGGACTCCGGGTGTAGGGTATTCCTTACCAGCACTTCTTAACAGGTATTACGCTCACGTACTTCGTTGGTGGTTTGGTTGTTTACTGCCCTACCAGTGCTTGACGAGCTAATTAGGCCGTTGCCTGAGGGCTGGGTTGTTGAGTTCTTCGGTGATTGGGACGTTATTGAGGTATTACTTCATAGGGCTGCAGTCGCTTCCTCAGCCTTCGGGAGGGTTTACGTGATCTTCACTCAGGACTTCGGCGGCTTAAGCCCTTACTTAATGGGTAGGTTGTCTAAGGTGATTAGGTCTGACTTAAGCAACGTATTCATAGCTAGGGCCTTCAAAGTAGAGGATACTTTAGCCCTCCTTAAGAAGGCCGCTGAGGAAGGGGTTAAGGAGGTGCTTATAGCTGACCCCTACCTCCACCTACCTAATGACCCACGCAAGTACTGGTTAGGTACTGCAGTTACTGCCAGCATCAGGGAGTTAGTTAGGTCTGGTGCTGAAGTAACTGTCTTCAACAGGGTCTCTAGATTCGGTAGGTTCCTGCCCGAGGGAGGGAACTACCATCACCACAGCATACATGTCCTGGTTGGGTTAAGTAGGGGCTCAGTCAGTGTTAGGGCTGACTTAATTAAGCACCCGCTAAAGCCACACATAATTAAGTACTTCAGGTTCGCCGACCTCTATAGAGGATCAAGTGCTTCACACAGAACCCTTCTTGATTGGGTGAGTAAGGGAGGTGCTTAGTGGGTTGGGTAGGACCGCCCCAACACTCAGGTCAGCCGTTAGGGAGGAGGTGAAGAGGCTGAGGTCATTACTTAAGCTCGTCAGGAACGATGAGTTAAGGAAGGGTTTGGAGGAGGGATTAAGGAATGCTGAAGGACTTCATGACGCCTACTTAGAGACCGAACCGCCTATGGATCCTTTGGAGGTAGTTATTCTCTCAATGATTGCTGACCTCTACAGGAGGTGCTTGAGGGTTGAGGACGTGGGTTCTGGATGTGAGGCCGACTGACAGCGGTGCTGAGGTCCTACTAGTTAATGAGTCGGGCTCACTGATTAAGGGATTCGTTAAGCTCACTTACCCGGCCTACCTGATCCCTAAGGGCTTAAGTGCTGGGGAGCTAGCTAATTTAGTGGCTCAGCACCCCCGGGTTGTTGGGGTATGGGTTGAGGTCTGGAGGGAGCCCCCATGGTACGTTAATGAGGTGCCCGTAGTTAAGTTCGTGAGTAAGGACTTAAGGACCCTCTACAGTGTCGTGAGGAGGGCTGAGGAGTTAGGTGTTGGTGAGAGGGTTAATACTTACCCGAACCCACTGACTCAGGCTTTAAGGGAAGCAGGAATGAATCCCTGTAGCATGGTTGACCTTAGGGAGTGGGTTACTGTTGAGGACTTAAGTAATCCCCTCTACGAGCCCCCTCCCTACAGGATAGCTGAATTAAGCGTTAACACGTACGGTAAGGTCTTTAAGTTAAGGCTTAATGACGAAGTAATTAGGGACTCACTCAATTCCTTAGGCGAGTACGCCCACCTAATTAACTCGGCCCACATACTCGTTGTTGATGGGGTCACGGAACCCCAGCTACGTGATTACTTAGGGGAGCTTAGGACGCCTGTTAAGGTCTTTAGGGAGGTATCGCTTACTGGTGTTGCAGGCCTTATTGAGTGGTGCAGGATCTCGTGGATTCCGTTAAGGCTCTTAAGTAAGGCATCAATTGGTGAGGTCCTAACTACTGCTGAGGCATTCAAGGCCTTCAGGAGAAGGTACTTAGTTCCTGAGAGGGCTGGTAGGGT
>JALWQN010000094.1:0-10410 GCA_027083115.1 Desulfurococcales archaeon | reverse complement strand
TGGTAGGGTTGAGGCCTTCAGGGGCTTAAGGGATCTCTTGAGGGCGGATAGGGGAGGTTCAGTACTTACTCCTGAGGCAGGCGTCTACTTTAATGTGGCTCAGCTGGACTTCAACTCCCTCTACCCATCACTAATAGTTAAGCATAACGTATCTCCTGAGACTGTGGGTAGGGAGGGATGCATCAATTACTTCAAGGTTCCTGAAGTGAATCACCTAGTGTGTCAGGACCTGGTTGGGGTCGTTCCTGAAGCGCTTAAGGAGCTCGTCAGCAGGAGGGAGGCACTTAGGGAGGCCATCAAGTCAGTTAATGATTTAGGGCTTAAGGAAGTCCTTAATGAGAGGCAGAAGGCCCTCAAATGGGTTCTTGTTGCTTCCTTCGGTTACTTAGGCTACAGAAACTCGAGGTTCGGCAAGATAGAGGCTTACGAATCAGTTACTGCGTTAGCTAGGGATGCCTTAAGGAGGGCTGAGTCAGTGGCTGAGAGGAAGGGGTTTAGGGTAATTCATGCCTTAGTTGACTCGATATTCGTTCAGGAAGTAAGCGACGATAGTAAAAGGGGAGGGAATGATGATGGTCGGTACCTTAAGCTAGCTAAGGAAATAGCTGGTGAGGTAGGTGTTGGGATGAAGGTTGAGGCAATCTATGACTGGGTTGCCTTCCCGAAAACCAGGGAGGGCAGGGCCTCACCAATGAAGTACTTCGGTAGGTTAAGGGATGGCTCACTAAAGATTAAGGGGATGAAGGCAATCAACTCATCAACCCCTGAAGTGGTTAGGGAGGCTCAACTGGCTGTGTTGATGGAGTTAGCTAAGGCTAAGGACTTAAGGGGTTTGAGGGAGGCCCTACTCAGGGCTCGAGAGATTATCGACCACTACATTAAGTCAGTGATTGAGGATGAAGTAAGCCCTGACTCACTAATAATCCGTAGGAGGTTAAGGAAGCCCTTAGGCACGTACAGATCAAGACAACCTCACGTGAGGGCTGCATGGATAGCCGGGGTTAACTCAGGCACAATAGCTTACGTGATGTCAGCAACACCACACCCACCGACGGAGGGCTCAAGAAACTACTCAAGAAAATACTACGTTAAAGCAATTAAGGAAGCCCTTAATGAGGTGGCTTCAGCAATAACATAGTGCCTGAGGACCAGGGCTTAAGGCATAACCCTACGTTGATTAAGCGCATAAACTAATGCATTAATTAATCCGTGCGTTAAGAAACAACACTTCACTCCATCAACTAATTAGTGAAGCATAATAATCGGAGGTAATGAAACAATTCATTGAGGTTTATTAACGAAGCCGATCTTGTTTGGAGGTCTATAGAGTAGCCCTACCTTACTTAAAACCTCACTACCAAGAAGGGGTTTCTCAACATTAAGTGCTGTGTAGGCACTGCAAAGGACTTCCCTCCCGCTCACCTCAACGTAGGCTTTAGGAACCCTTAACTCGACGGTCTTACCCACGGCCGTCCTAGCTAAGGTCTTGAGTCCCTCACACAAGTTTAGATTGAGGGACACGTAAGTCTCAACAGGTATGAGGGCCCCTCCCTGAAATCCCGTAACGATAATTAATTCTGTGATGGCCTCCCTCTCCTTAAGTGGGTCCTTAAGGACTGTCTTGATTGCCGGAGCATAATTGAGCTCATGATTAATTAGATAGAGTCTTTGCTTACGTCCACTACTCAAGCATAATCACCAAGGTAGTCCTAGCTCTAGAACTCTTTCTTTGTTGGGTGGCGGTAGCTTTATTATCAATGCTTAGATACTGCAGTTCTTCCTGGAGTGCCTTAAAGCCTCCTCATAATTCCAGTAGATCCCTGATAAATTACTTCCACACACAACAGCATAGCCTTCCTCACTACTCAGTTCCTTCATCATCCTCTCGAGAGCTCTTTCGTTCTTCTTATAAGCCTCCTCAAGAGCTACCCAAAACACTAACCTCACGCTGATTACCCCTATCCTGCATCTATTGCCTTACTGCCTCCTCAAAAACTGAGGCTACAGTCCTACCCTCTAAGGAAGCGTAGGCCTTAACGTACCTATAAAGGCCCTCATCAAAAATTCTTTATGGCTATGGCCTTACCTCTCTTTAACTAGTTAAAATTACTCATCTAGTTATACCTGCTAAATAACTCATTAAGAAAATATATTAATTATTGGACGACGCAACAGATAAGTTAAAAGAAAGACTATAGGTAAGCAATAGTTTATTCGGTAATAAGGCCAATAAAATCACTCTAGAGATCACATCGAGCAGATAGGAAAACATCCAATAAGATGACTTCAGCAGCAACTCAATCTTTAAAGACGAAAGACTAATAGTGTGCTAGAGCTCATCATGGAGTAGCTACTAGTTAATCAACTACTACACTAGCTAATCAACCAACAGACAACAGGAAGTCCTGTAAAGTTATTAGGCTTCAAGAAATTCCTTAACTAACTTAATGGGTAATTATCTAAGGCATCAATAATGAAGGACTTCCTAAGGAAAAATAGTTGGGTGGTTAGCGTCCTTATAATCTCAGCGATCATTGCAGCCACCCTGACCCACTACTACATCAATTCCAGCACTTGCGAGAAACTCAATAAGTCATTAGAGCCCATCACTGGTCCCCAATACATTAAGCTTCTGGGTGTGGGAATAAACGTAAACTGGTTAACCTTCAGAAGAGTAAGTCATTACTACTTCATGTGGAGGAATGAAGGAGTTAATGTGGCTGAAGTCTTTAAGGCTAAGGGTTTCAGCAACGTCAGAATAAGGGTTTCTGGCGACGTACTCAGCAATAAGACACTAATTAAGGAAATTAAGGAAGTAGTGGATGATTGTCTGAAGGCCGGCTTAATACCTATCTTCACATATACTGCGGATGACGTAAGGGATAATCCCACAAGCCCTATGGCGAGGAAGCACTTTATTGAGTGGTGGATTACAGTAGCTAATGCATTAAAGGATGAGCCCTACACATTATCTTACGATCTGATTATTGAGTCAAGCCATGAAATAAGGAACTACCCACAGACACTTAATGAGTTATACAGTGAAACCATTGAGTCCATCAGAAGGATCGATAAGTACAGGATACTCATACTTACGTCCCCAAACTCATCAAGCCCGTTTAACCTAAAACAGCTTCAAATACCTGAGGGGGACAAATACTTGATTGCTGAATGGCATATTTATGCTGGCGGGCCATGCCCCAAGAAAGAAAGCCATCAACCTTATAATAAGACGCTAATTGTGGAATCCATCAAGACAGCGATCGGATGGAGTGGAAAGACTGGAGTACCTACTTGGGTGGGTGCTGGGAGACCCAATTGCTACCCTAAACACCTAATTAGTCGATGGCCTGATGGGGCACCTAAGGGCACATTAACCCTTAATGAGGCACTCAACTTCACTAGATTCATGGCTGAAGAGCTAAAAAAGAATGGAATACCTTACGACATAAACGCTGACGAGCTCTTCCTTAATTACTCAACCCCTAAATGGTACTCGTCCCAAGAACAGTTACTTAAGGCAATTCTCGGCTTATGCTATAGATAATAAATAAAATAATGTCTTTCTACAACCCCAACTTAATGTCATAGTAAGACGGGCAAGTCGGTATCACCTAGCCTGACTGTTGAGTCCTTAGGGCAGTAGCGAACGCTTAATGCCTTAACTAGTCCACCCGCCTTAATTAGCTCCTTAAGTAATGGCCTAATCTTTGGGTCACCCTTATCGTATGGTGTAAATCCCTTAACACCCCGTAATGTGGTTATGAAGGCAACAAGCACTTTCCTCCCTGATTCAGCAAGCACCCTCAACTCCCTTAAGTGCCTCTCACCCCTTAAACTCACGCAGTCAGGGTAGGAAGCTAACTCACCCTCGGAACCAGTCCTCAGTACGGCGCTCTTCAACTCAACAACCATTTCCTCCGAACCATTACTGAGTAGGTAATCAAATCTTGAGTTGAGTGCCTTAGGCGCTCTAGAAATGACTCTATAGCTCGGCAACCAAGGAATTAATGAATTATTGACTGCTGAAGCAAAAGCCACCTCCTGAAGCCTTGTGTCAATCAATGCCGGACCAAACACCTCATCCACAGCTATTAGCCTTGCTTGAGTTCTTCCGCCAGAACCCTTAAGGCAATATCCCCTGACCCCAGCCCTTAGCAACTCAAGCAACCTACCCGTATTCGTTATGTAAGCCCTTAAAACCCCTCCACCAACAACATTATGGGATGACTTAACCAAGATAACAAACCGATTAAGCCTACGAACAATAAAACAAGGGAACCACATACCCAAAGACATCAGGACCTGCGTACCACAGACCTCAGGCATTCAAGCACCAACTAAACACAGTTAAATGAGGGAATAATTAAGTTATAGACAAGGGAAAATTCCGATCATGGCTTTTATTATCATGTTTCCTTCAATTTAATTACATGCAGTGTTAAGGTGCTTTGTTTTGCTTGCTTCTGTAGGTAAGGAATTTTATGTTTCTTAAACCAGTAACGGAATTAAAGACAAAGATCCATTAATCAGCTGTAGGTAAGAACCCGAGCTCCTGCAGCTCTTCCTTAATTTTCTTAGGTAGTGATTTCTTAAGGTATCCCTTAACGTTACTCCAGTCAAGCAGGTGATACCATTCCGCAATCCTAACTAAAGCCAGTACTGGGATCTCATCTAACTCTGGCTTAGCCTCTTTCTCCAACTCCATAGCTAAGTCCTTAGGAACAATAATGTAGTACTGGAAGTACTCCTTACCCCTAGCCTTAACCTTCCTCTTTCTTAACACCAAAACCCTAGGAATGAAGTCCTTACCTAATACCTTAATCCTTTTAGGAGAGCTTACCTCCTTAGGGGTTTCTACGCTGGATATTTTGTCTTCCATTATGTTTTCCATTTTGTAATACCACATGTTTGTTTGTAATACAGCTTATAAATTTATATGATGCTTTAATCAAAAATTATAAACCTTTAATGCAGTCGCAAAACATTTATTAGCTCTTTAAACCCTCGTTTCATGAATGAGGGGGATATAAATGATCAAGGTTAGCGATCAAGTAGTGATTGCTGTCGTATGTGCTCTCTATGATTTCTGCAATTACTCAACATCATGCCACATACCCCTAGAAGCCATTGCCTCTCAATTCCCTACGGATCTAAGAGGGATTGTGAAGAAAGCAATAAAGTTAGCCTGGAGGAAAGGACTGATCTACAGGAAAGGAGGAGGGAAAAGCTATGGACTGAATAAAACAGCCTACGAAATAATTAAGGAGTACTGCATAGAAATCAATCAGCCGTGTAATGCCTGATTGAGCACATAGTCACAAGGATCATCGTAAGTTAACCTAGCACTCGATACAGAATTTTATTTCATGAAGTAAATATTTTAGAGAGTTAACTCATGAGCGATAGTTCAATGCCTTTGGTTAAGGTCGGCATGGGGCTTCTACTGCTTATAGCTTTAGGTGCCACGCTATTTTCTTCCTTCATTCTTTCTAACCCCTACGATGTTTTAGGATTGAGGAAAGTTTGCGCATTCCTTAAGGGTCAGTACATCCCCGATGTCGGTTTGCTTAGGGCTTCCTTCAAGCCAAGCAATGGAGATTATGGCAAGGTTTATCTCAGCGATAATTTGTTGGGTTATATGGCATTAAGGGTTTGCGGCTTTAATAAATTAGCGGAATCCATCCATAAGACTCTACTCACTGGCTACGGGAATTACTTATACACTGGTAGATGGGAGGTTCTCTCTGGTGTTAAGATAGGCGATAATCCAAGAGTCAGGTTCGATAAGGTATTAGGGAGGAGGGATAACGTCACTATTGTTGCTGAGCTTCAGGGAAATAAGGTATTAAGTGATTGGAAGGAATATGCTGACTGGTTATTCCTTGAGTCACTAAATTCATTAATCGAGGGAAACATTCCAAGAGCTCGCGAACTATTTCGGGAAGGTATGGCTTTCTTCGACGGTCATGGATTTGCTGATAAGGCCTACAATAAAACACGCGTTTACGACACGTATAAGCTTGGCTTAGCTGTCTTCACATATAGAGCATTAAGCGAACCACCTAAATACGAAAGGAAAATAAAGGATATACTTCATATTCTTTCTGAAGCCCAAGACCCTGAGAGTGGAGGAATATTCACTAACTATAAAGTAGATGGAGGTGGTAAGTTAGTGTTCAGTAGGGATGTAAGCGACGTTAACGTGGAGACTTCATCAGTGATTGTTTTAGCCCTCTACAGCGACCTTCCAGAATCACTTACACAAACAATGTGTACTAACAGATTTCCACTAACTTATTACTTATTAATTCTGTTTGCCTTAACGATGGCAGCGCTAATTGTTTCTATACTGCTTAAGCCCACGTTATTTAAGAAGGCAATTAGTTCCTTAGGTTAGTAGGTCATCCTTCAAACAACCCTTATTTATAACCTTTCTAATGCCTTAACTATAGTAGGGGGACCTAATGACTAGCTTAAGTAAGGTAGAGAAAGAAAGGCTACTGAAGGCCTTAGAGACCGATAGGGAGTTCAGGTATGCTTTGATGGGTTTGCTTGGTTTTAGGGAGTTGCTTGAGAGGTTCTCCAGACTCGAGGAAAGACAGCAAAAACTTGAAGAAAGACAGCTAGAGCTAGAGAAAAGACAGCAGAGGCTTGAAGAAAGACAGCAGAAGCTGGAGGAAAGGTTTGCGAAGTTGGAGGAGAGGTTCGCTAGATTAGAGGAGAGACAACAGAAATTAGAAGAGAGATTCGCTAGGCTTGAAGAAAGACAGCAGAAGCTAGAAGAGAGACAGATGAAGCTGGAGGAAATAGTTGAACATATAAGGAGGAGGCAGGACCTTATGGCTTTAGAGTTAGGTGCACTTACTGAAAGCTTTTATTCGAAGGCTTTCCTAGACGACCTTAAGGAGGAGATCAAAATAGAGGGTGACGAAATAGTCTCAAGGAAGAGGAACTTAAGGATAGATGGTGAGGAAATAGACTTACTTATTGAGACAAAGAAGAAGGTTTACGTTGTTGAGGTTAAGGTCAAGCCTAAAAGAAGCGATATCGGTGAATTGATAGCTAAGGCAGACTTGGTGAGGAGCAAATATGGGGGGAAGATAATTATACCCCTACTTGCAGGCTCCTTAATCAGCCACGAGATAGAGGAATATGCTGAAGGGAAAGGCGTGAAAATCTCCCACTATTGAGTCAGTAACCTTCCTACGAATTTGATTATTGTATTCATAATCATTATACGGGTGATTATAGTGGGGATTATTTGTTGATAGACGTGCTTAATGCCCTAACCAATGAATTCAAGGAAGAAGGTATTTAAAGAAAAGAAGATTGAAGTAAACAACTAAAACCCTGGCATAAGTTATGAAGGAGGTAAAATGAGTGCAGATAGTTTCCTAAGTATTGAGGTCCTCACTGAGGATGGCAGTAAAGTGAGGGTTAAGGACTTAATTAAGGGATGGACGGTTCTTTACGTCTACCCGAAAGACAACACTTCTGGTTGCACTACTGAAGCAAAGGAATTCACTCAATTACTGCCTGAATTCAGGAGGTTAGGTGTTGAGGTAATTGGGGTAAGTAAGGACTCACCCAAATCCCACCAGAGATTCAGACAAAAGCACTACCTAAGAATAACTTTGGTGAGCGATCCTGAAACCAAACTAATTAAGGCATTAGGTGCTTGGGGCCAGAAGAAAATAGCTGGTAAGGTCAGGAAGGGAGTAATCAGGAGTACGTTCATAATTAACCCTGAAGGTCAGATAGTGTGGAAGAAAATTAAGGTTAGAGCTAAAGGCCATGCAGCAAAAGTCCTAGAAGTAATTAAGAATCTAATAAGCAGTACTGCCACTTGAGACGAGCTATATGTTGAGAAAATGACTGGATATAAATAATTAATGTATATAGTACAAACAAAGTTCAGTAGGTTATGGGAAACTAATTCTTCAGGATGAGCGGCTTGATCTTCACAGCCTTCTCTAAGTCTTTGAGGTCTAAAGCATTAATCCTTTTTTTCCGTTCTATTCTCTTAGCTATTAAGTAATGCCTTACCTCACCTTTGAAGCCTATCCTCCTTGCTTTCCTAACTAACTCATCCAATATTTTCTCGGCTTCCTCCCTGCTGAGATCCCTCCACTTCACCTCTATAGCTATTGCCTCATTAGGGGTGAATGCCAACGCATCTATCTCATCACCCTTATGCCACCATCTTCTAACCTCGCTATGGCCGAAATCTATTAGCTTATGGGCGAGCATCTCCAATATTAATCTCTCGAAGGCAAGACCGTAGTAGGTGTTGAGGTTCCTCATGATTTTCTGGAATACCTCATCAACCCTACCTATCTCTAGGTCTCCCTTATTAGGGTAGACATAACGGAACCAGAAATTAATGAAGTTATCTTTAATGAAGTACCTACCTCTCTTCCTTTTCCCGTAGGGTAACTCATAACCTACTAGACCAATCGACTCAAGAGTCTCTAAATACTTAGAGAGGTTTCCCCTATCAAAGCCAGTTACGCTAACTAACTCACCTAAGGTCACGTAACCGAGAGCTAAGTACTTCATTATCAGCTTGTAGGTTCTTGGCTCCCTGAACTCCTCCCTCAGCAGGAACTCTGGCTCCTCATACAGTACCTCACCCTTGCTTAACACCTTAACCCTGATGTTTTCCTCAACACTGAGCCGACCATCAATCAAGTCCAAATAATATGGTACACCACCAAATACAGCGTAAATCTTAACGACATCCTCAAAACTTCTTTTGGGAAACATTTCAGCAATCCCCTCAATACTGAAGGGCTCTACCTTCCACTGACCTGTTCTCCTCCCATATAGGGGGTTCTTATACTCAAGCAGTCTCTCCATCATGCCAACGCTCGAACCACATAAAACCAGAAATATGTTTGAGTCCTTAAGCAACTCATCCCATGCCTTCTGAAGGACTGTTAGGATCCCTGGCTCAAGCGTGATTAGGTACTGAAACTCATCAAGAACTAAAGCAATCCTCCTTCCTGAGACCTCATCCCTAAATAACTTAAGTAAATCGTGCATGCCGGCCTCGACCCTAAGGAAGTATTCTTTCCCTGTCACTCGATGGAATTCATGCCTTAAAGCACTCAGGTTCTCCCTCAGCGAGTCAGCAGTAAGTAAGACGTAAGCTCCTTCATGATTTCTCAGAAACTCCCTCAACAGGAATGTCTTACCCACCCTCCTCCTACCATAAATAATTATTAGCTGAGGTCCTGGCTCACCCCACTTCCTCTCCAAATACTCGAGCTCCTTGCTCCTATCAACAAACAATATCTCACCATAAAAATGGTGTAAGTAAAGTATAATAATTTATCTACAGCATTCCATAAAGGCGTTTTTGTGAAGAAATATGTTCTTAATTACCTGAAATCCCTACTCCTCTTTAACTAATGAAGCGTAAGTAAGGAGGCCTCATCACGTCTCCCCTCAATCATCAGGGATCCACACATTAATTATCAATTATGCTTTCCAGCCTCTTTGATTACTGAATCAATGAATTCGTTAGAGTAATTCATGATCAGCTTAATGCGTCTAGGAAGTTCCATAATCCCTAAGCGATAAGCCCTATATCTTTCGATCTCAACATTCCATTCGTCCTTAGCCTTCTTTAAGCTAATACTTAAGAGGACAAGGACTAAAAGGAAGGTAAGGACTAATGATCCCTCAATTGAGACCTGATCAGGCCTAATTAATGTTCGGGGAACCCAAATAACTAATCCAATAATCAACATTAAGGAGAAGTAGGTTAGGGCTGGCACAGAAGTCCTGAAAATAACTTTAACCCTTAATGACCTGATCAAAAGGGCGACTATTAAAGCCATAATGATTGAGAAGAATACCAGAGCCAAAACATCCCTTAAGTCTTTAATTAAGCCTTCGCTGACGCTGGATTCGTAGATAGCTGAGTAAATTAATACAGAACTTAATGAGTCAATAATTAATTCCTCACTAAAGCCCTTAACCCCAGGCCCAAGCACTTAAGATCCCACCTAAGAACCTGGTCTTGCTTAAAAGCCTTTTAGGTTCTCCCTTGATGAGTTAGCAACAAGACGTAAGATTCCTAACATGTCAACAAACAATGCAAGTAAAGGCATGGTCTATCTAAGTTGAGTTCTTTTTACCTGCTGGAGGAATTTAGTAATTAATTTGGTTAATGAATTATTGTTTAGGTAAAAAAATTTATGGTTTGTAGCCGTATAGTTGTATCCATAGGTTTTGGTCCCAGTAGTAGGGGTTGAGTTTCAGCACTATGTATGAGTCTTGCTTGTAGTCAGCTACGTAGTATGGTCCTGTCCCTATTGGGTGGGTATGTAAGAATTTGTGTGTTGGTTCATTATCTCCTGTTCCTATGTATTTTGCCCATGCTGATGGGTTCTTGCCCCA
>JALWQN010000093.1 GCA_027083115.1 Desulfurococcales archaeon | reverse complement strand
GACGCCACGAAAACGCACCCACATAATCATTTAACTCCATTTATTATTTTTTCCATCCATTCATTTAATAATTATTACTGAATTTTACATCTTCTATGTAAAAAGCTATAACAAAGTTTAAAAATAAAACCATAAATAATGGTTGGTGACCAATCTTGACAGATTGGAAGACCACGACTATAGTCTTCATAATACTAACAATAATATTCATCGGCACAACAGCGTACTTTGCTGCGGCCCCTCCCGCAGTAAAGACACTAACTTCCACAACGACATATGTTTCGACAGTAACTGTTGGCGGTGGCACAGTAACCACAACAATAACTAAGACTGTGGGTGCAACAACGGGAGTCAAGACCTTAAAGGTGTTCTACTTTAACCCAGCACCAGCTAATGTGTGGTACAACTTAGTTACTGCTGGAGTTAAGACGGCAGTCAAGCAAATACAGGCTATGGGTGTGAAGGTAACTTTCCAGGAATACGATGCAACGAAACTCGATCAGCAGATGTCGCAACTGCAGCAAGCTCAGGCCCTTAAGCCGGATGTTATTGTTATTGGCACAATATCTGACGCTGTTCAGTCACTGCTGAAGCAGCTGAAGCAGCAAGGCACAACCGTCATTTTAGTTGATAGGGACTTACCTGACAAGACGGCTAGGGACCTGTATTTCGGAACAAACAACGTCTATGCTGCTAAGTATGAGGCAGAGATGTTCCTTAAGTGGCTTCAAGAACAGAACGTTCCGAAGCCCTGGAAGATAGTTATATTTAAGGGACTTCCTGCCGTGCCAACAATGTACTTAAGATATCAGGGCTTTATGGAGGCACTGAAGCCATACATCGATAAGGGATGGGTTAAGATCTTGGCGGAAGTTGAGGTCAATCAGGATCTACTGACTAAATGTAATGAGAAGGCCGCGCAAATAATACCTAAGTACGGTAAGGACGTGACTGCTTACATGGCAACTAACCTACTGCAGGCCATGGCTATCGTTAAGGCACTTCAGGAAAACAATATAGTGCCCGGCAAGGACGTATATGTACTAGGCTTTGACGCTCAGTTCCCCTCCTGGGTAAACATGATTAAGAGCGGTAAGGTACTGCTCTCAATACAGCAGCACCCATTCACTATGGGTTACTGGGCTGTCTGGGCAGGCTACTACATAAGGGCAGGGATACTGCACGTACCTCCTAAGGCAGTCATAAATACGCCGACCTACACGGTATTCCCGACAAATGCTACCTACTCGCTAGCGCTTGATCACTTCGAGTTCCCACCGCAAGAAATGCTGATGCTGGCTCAGCAGCTAACGCCATCCAACCCGCAGATTCAGGCACCACCATATGATTCGTTCTCGGGAGGTTAAGGCAAAACAATAATGAACCTTTTTAAACTAGACAACTGCTTTTATTCAGCAACAAATTGTTTTTCTTACTTCCGTCACCTCAGTCATTGGTTAGTTAGGGGTGGAGGATTTGGAGTTACTGAAGGAGGAAACCATAGGTGGGTTGAAAGTAAAGTACTTCAGGTTCGGGAAATTAGTTGTGGGTATAGCAACAAACATTGGTCCAAGAATAATGCATTTGTCTTTAAGCGGTAAGGAAGAAGACAACGTATTTGGTGTGGTGCCGGACTTCAGCATCCAGACGCCGGAAGGCATCTGGAAAATATATGGAGGCCATAGGTTATGGGTATCGCCAGAAGCCATGTCCAGAAGTTATTCCCTTGATAATGAGCCAATTAAATTAATTGAGGAGGATAACGAAATAGTTATTCTTGGTAATCCAGAACCGAAGAACTCGGTTAGGAAAGCTATTAGGTTGAAGCAAGGTCCAGACAGCTACAGCCTAACAGTAACTCATGAAATAAAGAATATTGGGCGGTGGCCAATAAGGTTTTCCTGCTGGGCTCTTTCAGTAATGACTAAGGGAGGATCAGCAATGATCCCGGTATGGCCACATAAAGCAGATGAGGGAGGGCTTCTGCCAGACAGAATTCTGTCCTTATGGCCATACACAAAATTAGATGACGAGCGATTAACCTTCACGTCTCGCTATATTCTCCTGAAGCAAGACCCAAGCATTACTGAACCAGTGAAGATTGGTGCGAGCGCATACCCGTACTGGACCGCTTACTATGTAAAGGGTAAGCTGTTCCTGAAGTCCTTCAGTCGCTTAAGGAACGAATACCCTGACTATGGTGTGTATGTGGAGGCATTCACGAATAAGGATTTCCTGGAGCTGGAGACTCTGGGGCCTTTGAGAGAGGTTTTGCCTGGTGACGTTAACACCCATGTAGAGAACTGGAGGCTTACGGAAATCCACGAGTTAAGTCTTACGGATGATGAACTGGATCAAGCCATTAATAAACTCACAAGAAATTCAGGCTGCGGATGATTCATTAACGTTGGGTGAAACCATGAGTAAGGAAATTCTACTGGCCTTCGATCTGGGAGCCAGTAGCGGGAGAGCAATAACTGGGGAAATAGATGTAGAACACAAGAAAATAAAGTTACAAGAGATTCACCGATTCCCTAACTCCCCAATAAGGGTGAATAACCACCTTTACTGGAGTATACTGGCTCTATGGAGCGAAATAAAGAGATCTCTAGTTAAGGCCTTCAATCAGTACGGGAATAAAGTAGTTTCCGTAGGCGTAGACACTTGGGGCGTAGATTACGGTTTAATTGGAAGCAATGGGGAACTCATAGCTATCCCCAGATCTTACAGGGACCCAAGCAATCTTAAGGCAATGAAGACATTACTCTCAAAAATCAGCCGAGAAAAAATATATATGAGGACAGGAATTCAGTTCACCCCAATAAATACCCTCTACCAAATTTACTCAAGGCTTCTTGAGACACCTGAACTCTTCACAATAGCTAAGACCTTCTTAATGATCCCAGACATCTTTAATTACTGGCTCTCAGGCATTAAGGCAGCTGAATTCACGGAAGCCTCAACAACCCAGTTTCTCGACCCAAGAAAAAGAAACTGGTCCTACGAAATCCTGGAGGAATTGGGTCTCCCAACAAATATTTTTCCTGAGGTGATAGAGCCAGGCACCCTCTTAGGCAAGATCTCAAAGGGGATAGTTGATGAGTTAGGGATAAGTCCAGAAATAAGCGTTATTGCACCAGCAACCCATGACACTGCTGCGGCAGTAGCTGCAGCACCGATAAACGAGAACTCCGCATACATCAGTTCAGGCACCTGGAGCTTAGTCGGTGTTGAACTAAATGAACCAATAATAAATAAGCAGTCTTTAGAGAACAACTTCACTAATGAGGGCGGTGCGTTCAACACAATTACCTTCCTTCGAAACATACAGGGTATGTGGTTCATCCAGGAAATAAAGAGAGTCCTGGAATTAAGGGGGGAGAAATACACCTATGAAGAACTAACTAAGATGGCTGCTGAGGCCGAAGGTAACATAGCTTACATTGATCCCGACAACCCCAGATTCCTAGCCCCTAAAAACATGATTACCGAGATAAGTAAGTACCTTGAGGAAACAGGCCAGAGAAAGCCCAGCTCCATAGGTGAGTTAGTTAGGTTGGTCCTAGAGAGCCTAGCACTTAAGTACAGGTTTGTGCTGGAACGCGTATCAGACCTAACGGGAAGAAGGATCAAGGAGATAGCTATATTCGGCGGCGGATCTAAGAACTGGCTACATAATCAACTAGTGTCTGACTTCACCGACAAGCCAGTAATTGCCGGACCTAGTGAAGCAACAGCAACAGGAAACCTCCTAATTCAGGCCGTAGGCCTGGGGTACATAAGGTCATTAAGGGAGTTAAGGGAGTACGTGAGGAACTCCTTCAACCTCAGGAGGTACGAACCAAACCACTCAAGCATTCATGACGATGCATACAATAAATTCCTCGAATTAACTGAGGAAACAGAGTAGTGAGGGAGGAATGAAGAAAGAATTACTTATAGGGATGGATCTAGGTACAAGCAGCTTAAAAACAGACATCTACGGACCTGACGGAAAAATGATTCTGAGCACAGGATCAGAAATAAAGGTACAGACGCATAAGGAATGGGAGAAAGCAATTATAACCTCCTTGAAGGGAGCCAAATCCATTATTGAAGGCAAAGAAAAAATTCTTTCTGTCGACAGCACCTCAGGCACCATATTGCTTGTGGACGAATACGGCAGACCAGTTCATCCACCACTAATGTATTACCAGCAGGAACCAAAGTGGTTTGAGTTAATCAAGAATTACGATTCAGTTAAGGAATTAAGGAAGAAAGGAGTTAACCTGAATCCCGGTTCACCCATAGTTAAGATACTGAAGATAAGGAAAGAAATGCCAGAATTATTTAGTAAGGTAAGATGGATTATTCCTGCAGCCACATGGGTTCTCTACAGGCTTCATACACCTGAGAACAAAAGGTGGGAGGAAATACAGACGGACTACACAAACGCTCTAAAATTAGGTGCAGACATAACCTCCCCCAACCCAAGATGGTTTAAGCCACTATTTGAGGAAACAGGAATACCTACAGAATTACTGCCCGAAATCACTAGATGCGGTGACAGAATCGGTGAAGCCGAAAGCGCCTTAGCCCTTAATGCCGGCCTCACTAATACAGCGGTCTATCAAGGAATGACCGACGGTAACGCCTCTGCCTTAGCTAGTGGGGCCCTAAACGTAGGTGAGCTATCCCTATATAGCGGAACAACCACAGTAGTGAAGTACGTTTCTAGCGAAATGATACCGAACAAATTCATTTATTACCATAAGCACCCCCTCAAAGGGTATTTGGCAGGCACAGCAACAGGCTTAACGGGAGGTTTCCTAACTTGGTTCGTTAAGGAGGTAATGAACACTGACTTAGAGAAGGCCCTAAGGTTAGCTGAAGAAAGCAAAGCAGAAGCAAAACCCTTATTCTTTCCTCCAGGAGACAGGAGCCCCTTCTACGACCCTAACCTACCGCCAGCCTTAATAGGCTTATGGCCTGAAGGAGAAAGGAATTATGCTGTAGGAAAAATAACTAAAGCCATAATTGCGGGCATAACGCTCATGGAGTACTCACTAATAAGTCTCTTCGAGAAAAAATTTAACCATAAGGTAAAGCAAGTTAATTTGTCTGGAGGAGGAACCAGGAACAAGTTCTGGAACAGGCTGAGAGCCACCATCTACGGCAAGGAGGTCGTGATTTACGGCGAGAGAATAACTATCGGTACCCTAATACCTGCCCTAATAACTTCAGGCATTGTGGAAAAAATAGAAGTTATTAAGGAAAAATACCTTCACGTTGTTGATCGAGTAACTCCAGACAACGAATTAGCTAAGGAATACTACGGAATTAGGGACAAGTACCTTAATACATGGAGAAAAATCGCTGACTTAAGTAACTTTTAAACCACCTAAATTAACCAGCATTAAGTTTTGTTCTTAATGATTATTTAACTCATATAACATAAGTTAAGAAGATTTATTACCTGACCCAAAACCCTAAGCAGGGATTAAAGATGGAGACAGGCCTCGAATCAAGTGAAGATCAGTTAAAGGAAGAAATATGTAAGGTTATGAAGAACCTTTTCCAAAGAGGCTTCGTGTCTGCCTTAGGGGGCAACGTAAGTGCAAGAATACCTGGAGCTAATGAATTCTGGATAACGCCTAGCGGCATCTTCAAGGGTGAATTAACGCCTGATGACCTAGTTAAGGTTGATCTGGAAGGTAATGTTCTTGACGGATTCATGAGGCCCTCAATTGAGTGGCCTATGCATGCAGCCGTATATAAGGTAAGACCCGACGTTAACGCAGTGGTTCACGCACATAACCCAGTTACTTTAGGACTATCATTAGCTGGGTACTCACTGAAACCAATATCGGTTGAGGCAGTAATGGTTTTAAGGAAGGTTGAGAAGGTGCCTTTCGCTTTCCCAGGCACTGACCAACTCGCAAAATTGGTTAGGGAGAAAGCAACTACTGGTGCGAGAGCCCTAATTCTCCAGAACCATGGTGTTCTTGCGATGGGTTCAAACCTTTATGATGCTGAAGCAATTGCTGAAACGCTTGAGGAGGCAGCTACTGCGGAGTTTGTGGCTCTAGCCCTAGGAAAAGAACCACCTACAGTACCTGAAAGAGATATGGAGCTATACTACAAGCTGTACGGCATTAAGTAATTGGGATGGGGGGCTTTCCTTGGGGGAGTTATACGCTTATGCAGGCAAAATCCTTTACGTTGATTTAAGCACTGGAAAGTCATGGACTAAGGAGCTGGATGAGGAACTAATAGATAAGTATGTTGGTGGTGTAGGGATAGCAACCAAGATATTTCTGGATGAGATACCTAACCCTAAAATCGATCCCTTAAGCCCCGATAATCCACTGATATTCATGACTGGAGCACTGACTGGCACGCCAGTTTATTCAAGCAGCCGACACGTAATTGTCGCTAAGTCCCCTATCACTCAGGCGTGGGGTGAGTCCCACATAGGTGGATATTGGGGTGTTGAACTGAAGAAGGCCGGGTATGACGGAATAGTGATTAAGGGCAAAGCCCCTAACCCCGCGTATCTCTACATCAATGATGGTGAGGTTGAGTTAAGGGACGCAACAAAGTATTGGGGTCTAGACACTATAGAAACCGCTAAGCAATTAATGAATGAGCTGGAGGACAGGAGCGTGAGGGTAGCCGTAATAGGTCCTGCAGGAGAGAGGTTAGCTAGGCTCTCAGGCATATTTTTCGAGCCATTCCCTAACGGCCCAAGAGTTGCTGGAAGAACAGGTATGGGTGCAGTCATGGGTTCGAAGAACCTGAAGGCAGTAGTGCTTAAAGGGAGCGGTAAAATAAGGGTTAAGGACACTAGGAAAATAACTTACATTCTTTCAAGGCTGTTACCATTAATTATGTCCTCACCGACAGTCCAGATCCAAGCCCTTTATGGGACTGCAGGAGAGGTTCAGGAGTTCTACGAGTATGGGGATATGCCAATAAAGAACTTTACTAAGGGAGTTTTCGAGAATATTGAACGCCTAACCGGGAAAGCCCTCAAGGAGTCAGGAATGGTTACTGGGGTTTACGGGTGCTGGGCATGCCCTGTTAAGTGCTGGAAACTCATAGACGCTAAAGGAGTAAAGCAAAGAGCTCCAGAATACGAGACCTTAGGCTCGTTAGGCACGTTACTTATGATCAGTGATCCATTAATTATTAAGGAAGCTAACGAGCTATGTAACAGGTACGGGCTAGACACTATAGGTGCTGGAGTAACTCTGGCTTGGGCTTTCGAGTCCTATGAGAGAGGATTAATAAGTAAGGAAGATACTGGTGGTCTGGAGCTCAGGTGGGGGGATGGAGCTACAGTACTGAAGCTTATTGAAATGATGGGTAAGAGAGAGGGCTTCGGTAAGTTATTGAGTGAGGGATGCAAGAGAGCTTCTGAAATAATAGGTAAGGGGATCGAGAAATACTGTATGAATGTGAAGGGTGCTGAAGTACCTATGCATGACCCCAGAGCCTTTAAGGGAATGGGTCTCCAGTACGCGACATCGAATAGGGGTGCTGACCACCTATACGGTTTGTTCTTCAGGATTGAGGAAGGAGAGAGAGTCCAGGACCTTAAGATATATGAGAGGGTAGATAGGTTTACCACCAAAGGAAAGGGATGGATGGTTGCTACAATGATGATATGGAGTGAGGTCCAGGAATCCGTAGGTGTATGCAAGTTTGTTGAGATACCCCCAGCTCATGTAGCCGGCCTATACACGTTCGCGACAGGAATAAAGAAAACCCTCCCAATGCTTATGGAGGTAGGCAAACGAGTCTTCATGCTTAAGAGACTATTCAATAACGCTAACGGAATAAGCAGGAAGGACGACACACTACCAGAGAGATTCTTAAAAGAACCTCTGAGGGAAGGAGGCAGTGCAGGACAGACTGTCGATCTAGAAACCATGCTTAATGAGTACTACGAATTCATGGGTTGGGACGAAAGAGGTGTACCACGTAAGGAAGTCCTTGAGTCATTAGGTATAGCAGAATACGCCAGCAAATTAGGTGTTAAGGTAGAGTAAATTAATTATTTTTCCAGCATAATTAACTTACTACTTAATTATGAGGAAGTTACCTCAACACATACTTAATTAAGCTGAAGTAACAAAATTTTTAGACGTGCTTAACATCGATAACGGTTTTAATAATTACTTCAATAGGATACGCGAGGCGAAAACTGGTGCGGGTCCTCCTGTTTAAGGGATGTAAAGCGAGGCTTGACAAACCCGCCATAGGGGATAAGGCCTTTGGACTCCTTAAGGCCTTAGGGCATGAGGTCATAACACTAGATAATGAAGTATGTTGTGGAGCACCATACCTATTTATAGGGGATGTTGATGGCTTTAAGGAAAACGCGAAGAAACTGCAGAAAATGGTTAATGAAGTGAAAGCTGACGTCATGGTTACTTTATGCCCTAACTGCACGAGAACCCTTACGTACTTCTATAATAAGTACGGTATTCCTTTACTCACTCCAGTACTCCATATAGTGGATTTCTGGAGGAATGAGTTAAGGCAAGGAAGAATAAAGTATAGGGTACCCGTCAATATGCGCGTAACGTACCAGGATTCATGCATATTTGCTAGGTACCTGAATCACGTTATTGAGCCTAGGGAAGTCCTGAAGAGCATTCCAGGCCTTAAGTTCGTGGATATGCCCGAGGACGTCTCAGGTAGGTTAACCCGTTGCTGTGGTGGGGGAGGACTAGTTAGTGCGGTACTTCCTGAGCTAAGTAAGGAAATATCGGTAGATCGGGTGCTTAATGATGTTGTGCCACTTAACGTCGATGCCCTAATCACTATATGCCCTAACTGCACACTAACTTTAGGTAAAGGGGCTCAGGCGCTGAGATCCGAAGGGAAAATCGGTGAGTTACCTGTTTATCACATAGTGGAGCTACTATATAGGTCGGTCGTGGGTGATTAAGATGAGTAATGATTCATGGTTTGAGGAATACAGGGCTAAAGTTCTTGAGGCGCTATCTAATGAGTCATTAAGGAAGGCAGTTCAGGAAGCTCAGAACAGATACTGGAAAGCAAGAAAGAAAACACTCAGTAAAACACCATATTATGAGTACTACAGGAAGAAAGTTAGGGAAGCAAGAACTTGGGCGCTAAATCACCTCGACGAGTTACTCAAGATGGTGAAGGAGAACGTTGAGGCTCAGGGCGGCGCTTTCTACCTAGCCAAGACAGGGGAGGATGCAAACAGATACATACTCAACGCCTTAAGTAATCATGACGCTAAACTCGTCGTTAAGTCTAAGTCCTCAGTGACGGAAGAAATAGATCTTAATAAGTACTTAAGCGACCACGGTATTGAGGTCGTTGAAACAGACCTCGGTGAATTCATTGTTCAGGTCCTCGGTCAGAAACGCTCACACCCAATACTGCCCGCCATCCACTTAAGAATTAGTGAGATAGCTGAAGCAATATCTAAGGTGGTGGGTAAGGAACTTCCTCCAGATCCTACCGTTATTGCTGACTCAGTGAGGAATTACTTAAGGAAGAAATATTTTGAGGCAGATGCCGGCATTACTGGAGCTAACGTTATAGCTGCAGATACTGGCGCCGTATACTTAATAGAGAACGAAGGCAACATAAGGTTCGTGTCTAACGCACCACCAGTACATATAGCAGTTACTGGTATGGAGAAGATAGTCCCTACTATGGAGGATGCTATGGACGCAGTAAGGCTAATGATTCCTAACGCAACAGGTCAAGACATGACAGCCTACGTCTCAATAGTTACTGGACCAAGCAAGACATCAGACATAGAGCTCAGAACCGTCATGGGAATGCATGGCCCCAAAGAATATCACTTAGTTCTCCTCGATAACGGACGAACGGAAATGCTTAATGACCCAGTCTTTAAGGAGGCGTTACTTTGCCTACATTGTGGGGCCTGCCTAAACGTTTGCCCAGTATTTAGGCAACTAAGTGGTCAAGTCTGGGGGTATAAGTACCTTGGCGGTAGTGGAGCGCCGTGGGTAGCGTTCCTATTTGGGTGGGAGAAGGCAGCTCCCATAGCATACTCTTGCCTCATGTGCGGGAGGTGCAAGGAAGTCTGCCCTATGGGCATAGACATACCTGGCTTAGTTCTTAAGTTAAGGGAAAGGCTATATGAGAGAGGTCTTGTGCCACCACCACTAAAGAAAATAATTGATAACTTAAATAAGTACGGAAACCCGGGAGGGAAGCACTAACATTTTATTCACCCGAAAGCACATACCTACTTCAGGCAGTTGGTTTTTCAAACCCGGGAGGCCTTACCTTAATTACTTCCTTATTCACTAGTGTCGGCGGTACTTTACCTTTATAGAACACTGTAAGGTTTTCCGCAACAAGTTTGGCCATTTTAGTTCTTGTTTCATGAGTGGCGCTTCCGGCATGAGGTGATAGCACAACATTCTTGAACCTGGTTATGGGATGGTTCGGCTGCAAAGGCTCTTCATCGTAGCCGTCTATACCTGCCCCCGCAATCCAGCCGTTCTCAAGTGCCTTGATTAAGGAGCTATAGTTAATTATGGGGCCCCTCGCCGTATTAACGAGTATTGCTGTAGGCTTCATGGTTTTCAACTCTCGCTCACCTATCATATGGTATGTTTCCTTCGAGAGATAGAAATGTATTGTTATGTAATCGCTTTCCTTCAGAAGAGTATCTAGGTGGGAGTAGGGTTGTCTAGGGTTGTGAGAGTACGATATGAGAAGGGCGTGCTAAAACCATTAGAGCCTGTAGAGCTTAAGGAGGGCGAGGAGGTCCGGGTGAGAATCGAAAGGAACCTAGGGGAAAGACTGAAAGACTTTATCGGTGCTTTAGGCGAGTTTAGCGGAGAGGAACTAGAAAGGTACCTGGAGGGGGCATGGAGCTCTTTGTTTTCTTAGACACCAACATACTCTACCACATCCTTCACAATACGCCTAGGACTAAGAAGACACTAATCCTGCTGGAAGAAAATCCCGGAGACTATGTTATTGATATGGTCGTTCACAATGAGATAATTTATACTTCAACAATGCATTATCTAGAACACAGGCATAGTATAAGGGGGCTTACTCGGTAAAGCAGTGGATAAAGAAACACGGATACCCGGGAGAAGTAATTGATACGATTAGAGAGCTTGTTAAAAGACTAAGTACAAGGTTAATATCAAGCATCTACACCAAGCAAGAACTCTATAAGACACTAACAGAGTACAATCTATTGCCGAGTAATGCCATAATAGCCCTGACCTGCAAACACTACAGCATCAACACCCTCCTTACTTTTGACGAGGACTTCAAGAGAGTACCATGGCTCAAAGTACTTCCCTAACAAAATGTTTCAACACACTTATATCTTGATAAATATATTTGGAGCCTAACCAAACCGATTCTTTGAATAGCTCCAACTGGAATATACCATTCAAGAAAATTATTAATCCAAAAATCTAAAAAATGACTATGAGATATTAAAATATCTTCCACTTTCTTACGTACAAATTCCATATAAGAGATTAAGAATAAGGTTAAATATAATTGTCCGATAAAAACTATTCTAGAATTAGAATTATGTGATAGGTGATGAGTATTGATGGGGAAAAAGGCTTTCCTTTCAGCCTTATCCTTATTCGTTCTCTTTCTCTTAGCTATTGCTTCAGAAGGTTCGTTGCTGACCACTAGGGGGATTACAGCTGGGTTCACTAATTTAAGTGAAAATCATATTGTTCTCAATAATAGTTTTTTAGGACTAATATTCAGAAACTCAGCGTGTTTCTCTATAGTTGAGATACGTAATAATCTTACTGGGGAAAATTACTACTTTACAGGACAGCCGCTATACATTATTTATGTTTATAGAAAGGGGAGGATTTTACAGTTATCATCATGTAATGTACAAGGTTACGATATACACATAGCAAAAAACAATGATGCAATTAAACTATCTTATAATGGCTATATGTTCCAAGTAAATGGAGAAAGGTATAACGTTAATCTGTCTTTTACTATAACATTACCATATAGCTCTAAGGAGAGTTACTGGACACTGCATTTGACCTGGGGGCCTGGGATACATATTTACAAGATAATGTTTCCAGTGATAGGCGGTCTAATCCCCTTTAATAAGTCTTTTGATGAGATGAAACTGCTTTACCCCGCATGGGGTGGCGCTATGATCATATCGAATCCGGCAAAACTGTGTTGTCCGGGAGAAGATCAGTTTCCCTATCCAATGAACGATTGGATGCAGTTTATTGGAGTTTACGGGAAAGAAGGAGAGGGAGGCTTCTATATTTATACTAACGACTCGCGGGGATACTATAAAGTGTTCCATTGGGAAGGGGGTCATAGGCCTTGGACCTCTGTCATACATTATCCCCTCTTCACCACCAATTTAGAATCATATACTCTCCCATATAACATCATATTAGGAGTAACCAATGCTAGTAACTGGAAGCAATTAATTGAACCCTACAAGCAGTTTGTCTTAAAACAAGAATGGTATAATCAAAGCAAGAAGAAAAGCTGGCTCGATAAAGTAGGAATCATAATGTACAACACCGTGTACGTAAAGACAAAAAATAATGGAGTAAAAGGAAACTGCCGCTACAAAGATTTGGCAGAAGCTGCCTCAACACTTAGAAAAAGACTCTTTCTCTATAATGGCACAATTCTTTTAATGATAAACGGATGGGAGAGAGAAGGACAGGGATACGACTACCCTAACGTATTTCCACCAAGCGAGGGATGGGAGTCTCTAAAAAACCTTGTTACCAAGCTACACAAACTGAATTATAAAGTAGGATACATGATCCTCGGATCGTGGCTAACAATAACGAGTAATACAACAAAGCTTGCTAATGAAGGTTTAGTACCCTACAACATATATGGGAAACCTTATACCGTTGATGTTGACTATTACTATATAAACCCAGCATGCCAATACTGGAGAAAGAACCTTATTGACATCGGCTCATTACTGATAAATCGAACAGGAGCTGATGCATTATATTATGATACTTGGTTCAATGGCCCCATAAACTACTATGGAAATCAGAGTTGCTCGCGTGGAGGGGGCAACTATGTCGTGGAATCCTACAAGAACATTATAATCAAGACAAAAGAACATACGAGGAGGGTTAGACCAAATCTTCTAATAATGGTGGAGCAGTTATCAGAGCCTCTACTACCCTATATTAACGCCTCCTACTCTCACGCCGGAGTTTCAAAAGATATACCGCCAGCTTGGCTTCAAAAAATAGGAAGTTATGTTGAGACGATCGATCTTCTTAACTACATTTATGGCCCTCGAAAAACCCTTCTAGGAATATTAGGAGTACCTCTTAGAGAACAGATAAGCTATACCGTTTATAATGGAGGAGAATATTATAGGAGAGCACTAATAGACGAGTTATCTGGGTACATATTTGCTACAAGAACATTCTTGCACGGATCACCTGTCCCGCTTGGAAGATACTTTGTAGGAGCCTTCACGAACGAAAGCATCAACATGCTACACGAGAAAAAACTGCGATTCTACGAAGAACTAGCTTATGCCAGAACAAACTATTTAAAGAAATTCCTTATTGACGGAAAGCCTCTAAGATTCTATGAGGAAGGCCCTACTTTCACACTGCACTGCCCAAGATCAGCTATCACTGTATCCAACTGCTCTTATCCCATAGTTTTCTCCGCAATCCAAGCTGCAGAGTGGAGATCAAATGATAATGAAACCGCTGTTATGATGATAAATGTATGGAACAGGCCAGTCAATATAACATTAAATGAGACTTACAACCTCGTATTGCTTAATGGTTTACCAATCAGGGTAACGAACAAGACACTAAGTATTAAACCAGAAGACCTGCTAGTCCTCATAAAAGCTCCTTACGGTCTAAAGAAGGACGACTTGGAGAGTATCCGAGATTCTGTCATAAGTCATACCAGAGCCTTCCTACTATGGACAAGGTTTTCAAAACTAGATTGTAATGGGTTAAACACCCTATATAAAGAAGAGTTAAACCTAAAATACAGTAACACAAAAGCCTTTTTACAAGAATTAATAAATTACAGTGCAAGACTAAGGAACCTTTACCATAAAACCTACAAAAAGGGATATATTAATAGTGACCCCCTCCTCATAAAGGTTAAATTCATACCCTTTTTCTATTCCTTCGGAGCAATCAACTTCAACAACGCTATAGTATCAAACGTAATAGAAGGACCAAGCTTTACGGCAGGTAACGGTTATGCATATGTGTCACAGATTCCTACTCTCATAGGCTATCCACACTGGGACAGAAGCATGGAGGTAAGAGGGTATCATGTGGTTATATTCCCCTCCTACACCTATAATGGTTCTTATAACGAATACAATTCATTTAGAACTGTCATACAACTGGCATTCAAGAACGGAACACAATGTCTAAACCTCTCGCTTACAGCTGGACTGTGGTGGAAGAATAAGGGATGGCTGAATGTTACTATAAAAGATATTCTCACCAATAAGACGGTTTTCAGGACGAGTAAGAAAGGAGGAGGATGGAACAATTATTGCATTCCTACAACAGAAATAGTTTTGCCAAAACCAGGAGAAAATGCATCCACGAACAAAACAACACAAACTCATAAGACAACGACCTCTTATACAACAACGACTATACCGACACCTACTCCAACAACAACGGCTGTTCCCTCAACTACAACTTACCTAGAGAAAACAATGACTACATCCTCTACTTTATCCGCAACAACCACCACATCAACACCTACAGAGGTCAGCACAACAACTCCAATAACAACGTCAACTACAACTTCTTCACCAATTACTTCCCCTAGTAGAACACCTACAACAAGTCAACTAGCATCACCTACTATGCCACATCATACGAGAACTAGTATAGCACCCTACATTCCAGCATACATAATAATGATAGCTATTGGAATAGCGATAACAGTACTTATGGTAACGGGGATATCTATGTCTCTCAAGAAGAAGTAGTTTTTATCTTAATCAGCTCCATTAGACTCAATATATTCGATATTTTTACTACCCTACCTCTATAACATAGCCTCCTGCACCATAAGTGATAATTATATTGTCATCTATTCTAACTGCGGCACAGGGGAAGATCGTTAAGAGTCTATCACTATGTATAAACACTAAGTATCTATTAGGCTTAAGCCCAACAGAAGGTGTTCCCCAACCAATCATTGTTTTAAATCTTTTGGAGTAATGGAGTATTTTTGTAGACTTAATAATCTGCTCTCCTTTAATATCGTTTACCTTACTCATTACAGTGTTGAGCATAATTCCTTCTAGAGGGGTTTACGGAATATGAAGTGCCTCCATCAGCTTTAAAGACGAATGCACCTTTATCGCATATAAGGGAATCCTCTTATATTGAGTAAATACTTTATAGCCTCTATCTTCCTCTACTCTACACACTCGCTGTCCTCAGGCAAAGCTACTACAGTATTCCTTCCCAACTGTAGAGTTGTAGTTTACTATTCTAATCTAACCAGTGTATATAATGTATCACTTCCCATCTATAACCACTTCCTTAGAGATCCTCAGCTCCCAAACATCATAATTTGATTGATAGCAATACAACAATCTTGGCGTTTAAGACCTTATTATTAATTCTTCACTTCTTAATAATAGATTGATTCCTTCTACCTTTACCTCCATTTTATGGAGACGCAATATAGTTAGGAAGTGGAGTTAGCGTATCTAGTGATAGGTACTATTCTCCCTAGGAGATAAAGGTTTTGCTCTTCACCAGAGCAGAATAGATCTGCCGTAGCGTATAAAGTTACCTGGAGCCGGCTTGAATCATACAATACTATGGAATCAGTCCAGGCCTCCATAAGAAACATCATATAAGGGTATAGAAGTAATAAGCCTGCCGGGATTTGAACCCGCGACACTGGCTCCGAAGGCTGACGAAATATAAAAACAGCGTTTCCATGGGGAACCATAGACTGGAAACAAGCTTCAAG
>JALWQN010000092.1 GCA_027083115.1 Desulfurococcales archaeon | reverse complement strand
ATCAGTCCCCGACCCCATGCACTAAGTAACTAAGCAAAGATAATAAATCAATTAAGTCCAAAACAATGTTCAAGACCCTTGAAGACCCTTTCTAATGCATTACTTTATTCAAAACCAAATGAATCAAGTGTTGGAGGAGAATAATGGGGGGAAGGAAGCAAACCAATTGAGGGAGGAATGAACTCCAAAAAGTACGTTGCTTTTGTCTTGGTTGTGGTTGTTCTTGCATCACTAGCTACTGCCTACTACATGAGCATAACTGAACAAAATAGTAACGAAGGAAGCAAACAGACCAACAGAATTAATTGGTCAGCAAAAAACACTGGCACCCCAACACAAGGTAGAGGGAACCGTATGAGTTACTTAATGCTTAATAACTGCTTACATCCTGCACTTCACCTTACACGGTATATCTGCCATTTTAGGTAAACCGGAGCTAGTTAGGAGATTCTTGTCTTAAGTCGCTGTTTAGTAAGGGGTCATTATTGTTGACTTGGAACTGGAGGAGGAGTTAACAGCAGCATCGTTAGCCGAGAGAATAGGGCTGGATTTCGACGATGGTTTACACTATTATTTTGCTGTAAAAAAGAAGGTACCGATAATTAGTTTTGATAGGGACTTCGATAAAACCGATGTTGAGAGGCTAGAACCGCATGAAGTCATAGGATCAAGATCGAAATAAACATTAAACCTTGTGGTTAAGACAAGGCTTCTCTTAAAGTGTTCTAAACCTTCGTAAATCCTGTACTATGGAATTAATTGAATGTTCCATACCTCAGGTACTTAAAAGACGCTCCCGACCTTAGACCGGAGATACATATGGTTAATTTGATTAATTCAGTAAATTCCGGGAAAGCTTCAGTTATTGCTGCAGTAATACTGGTTATTGTTAGTTTAGCAGCTTTGAGTGCTTGGTGGTTTTCACCAACTAATCAGGTGATGCCTCCCAATAATGGCGGGAGCTCATCAGTAACTACGTTCTCCTCAACAACTACCGGGACTTACAGGCCAAAGGAATCGGTGGTTAGCGTAGGGAGTTACGAAGGATTAATTAGTGCTGTAGCGTCTGCACAAAGCCAGAGTGCACCCGTATATGGTGGGGCACCATTCTTTTTGGAGGGAGCTAAGGGAGCCCCAATTATTCCAGTGACAACAGTACCTACTGCCACCATGAATCAAGGCTCAAGCACCCAACAACCCTCAGAATACTCCCAAACGAACGTTCAGGTTCCAGGAGTTGATGAGGCCGACATAGTTAAGAATGATGGGGAATACCTATACATAGTTGGTAGGACGTACTGGCCCTTAGCAACTAGTGGTGTGCTCAGAATCCCAGTAACTAACGTGTATGTGGTTAAGGCCTACCATCCCAAGGAGTTAAGCATTAAAGCACGACTAAGTGTTGAGGGCAGAGTAACGGGTCTATTCATATATAAGGACGAGCTAGTGATCATTAACTCATCGGTCCTTCAATCAATAGTTAAGTACTATACGGTTAAGGAAGGAAGTAAGGAAGTGATTAAGCCAGAGTATGAAGCATCTCCTGCAACCTCCCTATTAATATATAATATAAGTGATAGGGAAAAACCATACTTAATGAGATCAGTCAGGGTTTCTGGATGGTACTACACTGCAAGAATGATTGATGGAGTCACTTACTTACTAACTACTGAGTCAGTTAGACCCATATACCTTAAGGGAGTGGTTAAGGGGGTAACTGTTCCTGAAGTTAATGGTGAAGCAATATCCCCACAGAACATATATTACATCAAGAACCCCTACCTGATGCCCTGGTTAAGAACCTATGTAAATATCTTAAGCTTTAACTTAAGCAATGAATTCTTCAAGGCAAAATCCTTTCTCCTACCATATCCCAGCAGGGTATTTGTCAGTAAGTCATCAATATATGTGTTATCGACAAGGTGGGGATACCTTGACTTAACTGACGAAGTGCTTAGGAACGCAGTAATTCCTTCACTACCTAAGAACGTGTCTACCTTAATGCTTAAGGAACTAAACAACGATTCATCCCCATTACCATTAAGGATCTATATGGCTGAGGAAATCCTATCTAAGTACCTAAAAACTGCTGGAAGCAATGAAACAGTTAAGTTAGTGAGCAACATATATGCCTACATACAGAAGAACCTAACTGACAAGCCCCTCGAGACTACAGATGTATTCAAAATAGACTTAATCGGCTTATCACCTAACCTGACAGCACACGGAGAAATCAAGGGAAGAGTCCTAGATCAGTTCGCCATCACTGAAGAAAGAGGTTACTTCATGACAGCAACAACCTCAACAGCAATTGAGGGATTGAAAGTAGGTGGAGGCTGGGGTTGGGCACCCACAATAGGTTTCGATTACACACAGGTTAGTGGCCTTTACGTCCTTAACGCCTCAGACCTTAAGCCAGTGAGTGAATTAACAGGTCTTGCTGAAGGCGAGAGAGTATATGCGGCGAGGTACGTGGGTAACTACTTATACCTAGTGACTTTCAGGAGGGTGGATCCGCTATTCGCTATAGACTTAAGTGACCCAACAAAGCCTGAAGTCATTGGCTTTGTCAAGATGCCAGGCTACTCAGAATACCTGCACCCATACATGAATAAGTACTTAATAGGTGTTGGTTACTCAGCAGATAATGAAGGTAGGGTTAAAGGAATCAAGGTTAGCTTATACAATGTAAGTGACCCCAAAGATATTAAGGTAATTTCAGAAATCAACCTAACTAAGGGTTGGTCATGGAGTGATGTGACGTGGGATCATAAGGCATTCCTCATAAACCCAAGCAAGGGATACTTAGCCATACCTGTGAGAGCTTACGAAAGTGGCGTAGGTCCTACGGGAGCCCTATACGTAATAAACATATCGCCTCAAGAAGGTCTTAAGTTACTGGGTCGATTGCCTCTCCAGGGAGTTATAAGGGCGGCATACATAAGCAACTACATATACGCCATATCGCCAGAAGAAGTTATTGCTGCATCCATGCCCACATTAAACGTAATTAACTCGCTAAAACTCAGCTAATTTTTTTAATTTGATTAACTCTTTCTAGCTTCATATGAATGGCAATATTAAAGTAATGGTTCTGTGTAGATCAAATAAAGCGATCAAGTGAGCTACGAGCTACATCAAATCGTAGCTGATATACAGAATGTAGATTGTATTTATAGATTTAAAAAATATAAATCATTATTGATTACGGGAATAATCAATTTTAGTTACGTCTAAACGAAAAGTATTTAACATTTTTCCAAATAGCTTAACCGGGTGCTGGATTGAAGGCTTTCACCGTGACCTTCGCTTTCGCCTTTCTTGCTTACTTATTACTTACTGCTGGCTCAGGTACTTCCTTAATTTATTGGTCTATCCCCGAATTCGTTGCAGGTGTTTTCTTCAGTTTAGCTGTGGCTGCAGTCACACGTAATTTCTTATGTAGGTCGAGGAACTTCAGGATGCTTAATCCAGTGAGGTGGTTTTACTTCATTATTTATGGGTTTGGTCCGTTCTTTATTGCTATGGCTAAAGCTAACTTAGATGTTGCTTATCGAGTTATTACTGGAAGAATTAGGCCGGGAATAGTTAAGATAGATCCCGGCCTGAAAACTGACTTTGGCTTAACCTTCCTAGCTAACTCAATAACGCTTACTCCAGGAACTTTAAGCGTTGATGTTGATGAGGACCACAACTACCTCTATGTTCACTGGATTAGGGTTAAGGAAGGCGAGGAGAAGAAGGAGTTCGCAGACACTAAGTTGGTTTGTGGTTCCTTCCCTGAATGGGCGAGGAGGGTGGCTGACTAATGGATGTCTGGTTTCTTACGGCAGGAATCCTTGTGCTGTGGATACTGATCTCATGTATTAGGGCAATATTAGGTCCTACGGCACCCGATAGGTTAGTTGCTCTAGACACAATCAATACGTTAGTTGTTGCTTCAATGATAATTCTTGGCGTGGCATACAGGGAAGTAATATATATTGATGTAGCCATAGTTTACGCCCTCCTGTCTTTCGTTGCTACGCTCTACATAGCTAAGTACTTAGAGGGTGGTCCATGATGTGGGTCGATTACTTGATTTATGTGTTCTTAGGCATTGGATTAACGTTCAATGGGTTAGGTGCTGTGGGCTTACTTAGGTTTCCGGATGTATACACAAGACTTCATGCAGCAACCAAAACAACCACTTTCGGCTCAATATTCACTTCGTTGGGCGTAATAACTTTCGGAATAGCCCAACTTTACTTAACAGGTAATGTACCCGAGGACCTGCCCCTAATTACTCACACAATAATTGCTGTAGCGTGCTTAATCCTGACAAACCCAGTGAGTGCTCACGCAGTAGCTAGGGCCGCACACAGGAGTGGGGTTAGGCCAGTGAAGGCAGTGGTCGACAAGCTAGCGGAGGTGAGGAAGAAATGATTGCTGAGGAAGTAATGCAGTTCCTTGTTCTTGCTTCGCTAATAATTACTGCATACCTATCGATAAAGTTCAAGGACCTAATAGCTTGCGCCATCTCCTTAGGTATATTCAGCTTCCTGCTTTCTCTAGAGTACTACATACTTCAGGCTCCTGACGTAGCTATTGCTGAAGCAGGCATAGGAGCTGGACTAACTACAGCCATATTCATCCTAGCCATAAGGGGGACCGAAAGGAGGGAGGTTGAGGAATGAGGAAGTTATTAATTATTGCCTCAATAGCGATATTCATTGCGTTCTTCCTTTACGTAGCGATCAATCCAGGAGATTTCGGTAAGCCTGCCGGTAGACACCTTGTGTTCGGTTACCCAAAATATACCGACATGGATGACTACTTCATAACTCATGGCCAAATATTCTCGGCAGCAAACAACATAGTTACTTCCATAGTGTTTGACTTCAGAGGCTATGATACCTTAGGTGAAGCAACAGTGCTTTTCGCAGCAGTAATGGGGATCGCTTCAGTCCTCAGGAAATTAAGGAGGGATGAAGAATGAAGATGAGCAAGATAGTAAGGACCCAGTCAGGCTTCTTATATCCCTTTATACTGATTTTCGGGCTGTACATAGTTATTCACGGGCACCTGACTCCTGGAGGAGGCTTTCAGGGAGGAGCAGTTATAGCTACAGGCTTCGCTCTAGTTGTGGTTGCCTACGAATACAAGGACGTGAGGAAATGGATTACCGCAAACAGACTCTCTCTCGCGGAAGTAACTGGTTTGCTTGCATTCATAATTACCGCTTACTTAGGTTTAGGCTCAACCTTCTTCAGGAATTGGCTGGCTAACTCAGGCAGCATATTCGGCTCAAGAGTCCCGCCAGGAATTAATCCGGGTAACCTAAATACTGGCGGCGTCCTTCCCGTCATGAATTTGGCTGTTGGTCTGGAGGTTCTCGGGGGTTTAGGCGTGATCATTGTCTACATGCTTAATTACCTTAAGAGGGGCGAGGAAAGTGCTGGGTAACCTACCCTATATCACGGTAGTGATTGTTGCTGGTATAGGAATATATGCTATGATGTGGAAGAGGAACTTAATTAAGGTAGTTATTGGTGTGAGCCTTCTGGAGAGCGCGGTCAACCTATTCTTGGTTAGCTTAGGCTATAGGGCAGGTGGTGTAGCACCCATCTACACTAACGCGCCATCAACTAAGATGGTTCTTCCTACACCTCAAGCCCTAACCCTAACATCAATAGTTATTGGCGTTGCTGTAGATGCGTTATTGCTTTCCTTCTGTGTTGTTATATACAGGCATTACGGGACGTTAGACCCGAGAAAAGTTAGGAGGTTGAGGGGGTAAGGAATGACCGAATTCATTCATCATATACCTGCATTAATAATCGTTATTCCTCTCTTATGGGGGTTCGCTACACCACTTATTGGTAGATTAAGTAAGAAAGGAATGTATGCGTGGGTAGTTACTGCCTTAGCCATAACTGAAGCACTAACTATTGCCCAAATCTACTTAGTTCTCACTCAAGGAACCCAAGTTTATGTTATGGGTGGAGCAACATACAACACCACAATACCTCCTGACTCAGGCGGAATACCCGTAAGAATAATATTGACTGTAGATGCATTCAGCGCCTTTATGGCTTTCACGGCAGCGACAGTTACCTTAGCGGGAGGAATCTACTCCATAACTTCAGAGGAAGGCACGTCAGGCGAGAGCATGTACTACACGCTCCTTCTATTGATGCTCTCAGGAATGCTGGGTATGGTCATGACTGGAGACCTATTCAACTTCTTTGTTTTCTTAGAAATTAATTCCTTAGCTTCAGCTGGCTTAATAGCCTACAGGGTAGGTAAGGGAATCTCTGTTGAGGCTGCCTTCAAGTACGCAATAATTAGTTCCGTTGGTGCGTTAATCTACCTTTTTGGGGTAGGTATACTTTATGGGGAGTATGATGCCCTCAACCTAGCTATGGTTGCTTCAAGAATGCAGTTCACAGGCCTAGATAAGGTCGTGATGGCCTTATTCACTGTTGCTTTAGCTATGAAGGCTGGTTCCGTACCACTACATTACTGGGTTCCTGACGCTTATGGTAAGGCACCGGGAGCGATAAGTGCAATACTTGTTACTGCATCACAAGCTTCTCTCTATGCGCTATTCAGGGTCTGCTTCTCTCTGTTCGGGCTAGGCTCAAATACTTTAACTACGGGCTGGTTCCTGATTTCTTTAGGTTTGCTAAGCATGTTTGTGGGAGTTACTATGGCACTAATTCAGACAGACATAAAGAGGCTGATGGCTTACCACGCGATATCCCAGACGGGATACATGCTTCTGGGTGTGGGTGTTGGTCTAGCCACATTAGGAACTGCTGCCTTCAGCCAGTACGGACTTCAGGCAATGGAGGGAGGGATATTCCATATAATAAATCACGCAATGTATAAGGGACTCCTATTCCTGACTGCTGGAGCAGTAATTTATAGGTTAGGAACCTCAGACCTCAACAAGATGGGTGGGTTAGCACACAACATGAAGTACACGACAGTCTTCTTCATGATTGGTGCACTCTCAATAGCTGGCATACCACCATTCAACGGCTTCGCATCAAAACTAATGATTTACGAATCAACATACCTCTTCAACCCAATACTATCAATAATAGCTATAGTTGTTAGTGTGTTAACGCTAGCTTCCTTCGTTAAGGTATTTCATTCAGCATTTATGGGACCCAAACTATATGACGTTAAGGAAGTGCCTAAAGCAATGCTTGTAGGTATGGCTATACTTACGTCGCTAATTATTCTCTTCGGCCTATTCCCGAACATCGCGATACAGTACTTAGTTGGTCCCGCAGCTAAGGCCCTAGCCAATCAAGCAGCATATATATCTTCCGTGATGGGTGGTGCGTAATGGTCGGAGCCCTAAACACCTACGTAACTCCCTCAGGTTTCTGGAACCCCATACTATGGCTAATAGCTTTCCTCATATCGTTATTACTGGCCTACATAATATGGAGTAGAGGAGAGAAGAGTTACAAGAAAGAAACTGAGCAAGTTAAGCCATTCTTTGCTGGTAACGTGATTGAGTCTAAGGAAAGAGCGCACGTAAGAGCTCACAACATTTATTGGGGTTTTGTGGAGGCCCTAAGGCCCTACTATATGGCTCTAAAGAGAATACATACTGGAGACGTTAATGACTATGTGGCCTGGTTTATTGGTGTGACATCATTCATGCTAATAATTTACTTCCTGTGGGGTGTTAAGCCATGATGTACGTACTTCTGGCGCTGTACATTATTGCTGCCCCATTCATTGTTGGTGCGTTAGGCATACTTTACGGGATGGTTCTTAAGGGAATAGATAGGAAATTGACTGCAAGAATGCAGGGGAGAGTTGGTCCGCCCTTAAGGCAGCCATTTTATGATGTCCTAAAACTCCTCGAGAAGGAATGCATAATTCCTGAGAACGCCGTGAAGTGGTTATTTAATGCCGCACCCCTAATAGCTCTTGCTGCCTCAATAACCACACTCCTCTACCTACCTATAGGTCCTTTCCCGCCTCTCTTCAGTGGAAACGGGGACCTAATAGTGATTCTTTACTTGCTTGAGGTACCTTGCTTAGCAATACTAGCAGGTGGTTTTGCGGCCGGTAGCCCCTACTCCACAGTAGGTTCTCAGAGGGAGATGGTCCTAATGATCTCGTGTGAGTTCCCTCTGGCAGCAGCAATAATTGCTCTAGCATGGAAGTACAGCTCAATATATCCAGGCCTCAAGGCTTTCTCCCTAACTACCTTTGTCAATAACCCGATATGGAATAACGTGGGTGTCTTGGGCTTCATAGGTGTTGGAATACTCCTGATAGTTATGTTAGCCCTATCCACCTCAGGATTAGGTAGGTTACCCTTCGATATAGCTGAAGCAGGTACGGAAATCTCTGGAGGCATGTTAGTTGAATACACTGGAAGGAACTTAGGGATCCTCTACATTAATGATGCAGTAAGGGTTGTTGTTTTCGCAACATTAATCAACGCGATGTTCTTCCCATATAAGCTCTCACCACTAATAGCTAATTATGTGGCATTACCTTTGGCCGCCTCACTAACTATTGATTTCCTGTTCTATCTCTTCAAGGTCTTCCTAATAGCCTTCGTTACCGTCACACTCATGAGAGTTGCCTTCCCAAGATACAGGGTTGATGACGTGGTCAAGTTCTATTGGGGGATAGCTGGCTTAGCTACGCTTGCAGCCCTAATCCTTATAGTAATGGATACTTTCTTCGGGTGGTAGAGGTTGGTTGAGACAGAAAAGAAAGTCATGGCGAGAAAGCTTGGGAGACTGGTTAGAGCTGTCTGGATTTTCAACTGGTTCAACAGCTGTGGCTGCACAGAGCTATTGCCTGTGGTTTCCTCGAGATATGATATGGAGAGGTTCGGACTCATAATCGTTGATAATCCAAAGCACGCTGACTGCTTAATAATTACTGGTTACCAAACTATTAAGTCGATTAAGAGGGTTGTCAGGATCTACAATCAAATGCCTGACCCTAAAGTTGTGATGGCTTTAGGTTCATGCCCAATCACTGGAGGAATGTACTGGGACTCCTACAATACAATCAAAAGATTAAGCGACTACATACCTGTACACATGTATGTCCCTGGATGCCCGCCAAGACCTGAAGCAGTATTTCAAGCTGTTGGTCTGCTGGTGGAGCACGTGAGGAAGTTGAAGGAGGAGGTGAGCAGGAAGTGAGCTGGGAAGAAATAATAAGTGAGTACAAACCAGTTAAGCAAAGACCTAGGAGGATTTGGGTCAACGTACCTAAGGAGGAAGTATATGATGTGATCAGGAAGCTAAGGGAAGCCGGCTTCGAACACCTCTCGGCGATATCAGTGACTGACTGGCTTAATGAGGGGGTTTTCGAAGTGACTTACCACCTATGGAGCTACTCTATCAAGACCCTCCTTACCGTGAAGACAAAGATACCTAGGGATGATCCGGTTATTAAGTCCGTAGTCCCAATTTACGGCATGAGTGCATGGATTCACGAGAGAGAACTTCATGAGATGTTCGGTGTAGTGTTTGAAGGCAACCCAGATCTTTCACCCTTGTTCCTTGAGGACTGGGATGGGCCTCCTCCCTTCAGGAAGGACTTCAACTGGAGGGATTATGTGAGGGAGAAGTTCTACAGTAAGGAGAGGGAGAGGGATAAAGCGTACTGGGAGGTGTGGCTTAAGTGACTGAGAATGAACTCTGGTTTTATGGATTGCCTTTCGGACCTGCTCATTCAGGCTCAGGGAATTTCAGGGTTCAATTATGGGTTGATGGGGAAAAAATAGTTAAGGCTAGATCGGATCCCGGATACCTGCATAGAGGATTTGAGAAGCTAATGGAGTACAGGATGGTTTGGCAGGATGCTGTCTTAGCTGACAGGATATGTGTTCTTGAGCCCCTGAACTGGAACTTAGCTTTCGCCGAAGCAGTTGACGAGCTAATGGGTTGGGAAATACCTGAGAGGGCCAAATATATAAGGGTCATACTATCTGAATTCACTCGCATTCAAAGCCACCTGATATGGTTTGCTGGGGCGTCAATAGCTACTGGCTTCCAGACAGGCTTTATGCTCAGCATAGGCTACCGTGACTACATACTTGAGAATATTTTCGAGCCAGTTACCGGAGCAAGAGTTTACCCAACAGGGTATATAAGGCCTGGAGGCGTTAGGTGGGATGTCCCTAAGGACTTCAGGGAGAAGTGTGAGTTCACATTAAAAAAGGTTGAGGAAGGAGTTAATGATTTAGAAAGGCTTCTCTTCAGTAACTCGGTCTTCAAGAGGAGGACGCAGGGAGTGGGTGTGCTGAGTAAGGAGGATGCGGTAAGGTTGGGTGCTACAGGACCAATAATTAGGGCTTCAGGTCTCGAGACTGACGTGAGAAGGGATGACCCTTACGAAATCTATGATGAGCTCGAGTTCGAAATACCTGTTAGGGACGAAGGTGATGCGTACTCGAGGTTCTGGATAGGGAAAGAAGAGATTTACCAGAGCATAAAAATAATTAGGCAAGCCCTAGACAGGATGCCTGAAGGCCCCCATACTTTAAGGCCTGTTGCCTTCATAAAGCTGAAGAAGGGAGAAGCTTACTCAAGAGTTGAGGCTGCTAGGGGTGAGGCAGGAATATATATAGTCAGTACAGGAGATTACAAACCCTATAGAGTTAAGATCAGGGGTCCCTCATTGCTTCATCTGATCCCTGTGCTTGAGCACTTGCTTATAGGTAGTGAAGTTGCTGACGTGCCAGTCATTTATTGGAGCCTAAACACATGCCCAGCAGATATGGATAGGTGATGAATATGGTTTTCGAAACAATACTTAAGTACCTCTTTAAGAAACCCCTTACAGTAAGGTTCCCTTACGAATCCCTTGAGACAGCACCTAGATATAGAGGTAAACATGAGTTCAATATAGATAAATGCATTAGTTGCGGAATATGTTGGAGGGTCTGCCCTAACCAAGCAATAAGGATGGTTCCTGCTGAAGACAAGAAGAAATACCCTAAACTATATCCTGAAGTTGATTTAGGTAAGTGCTGCTTCTGCGGCCTATGTCAGGAGTTCTGCCCTACTGGAGCAATCAAATTAACGACTAACTACTTCATGTCCACACCCAATCCTGACGTACTCATCCTTAAGCCAGGGAAGAAAAGCAAGGGCTGAAGCAAGAAACTATTGGGACTAACCCCCCTTACTTACCACTACATCAGGAGGGCATTTACCTACTTCAGTATCAGGAGAACTCATGAATTCCGACTCACATAAGGTCTTACCCATTAATGCTTCAATAATTCTCCTAGCAAGTATCCTGGCGTACCTCTCAGGTGCTTCCTCAGTCAACCAAGCTGTGTGTGGAGTAACGACGATATTGAGCTCCCCCTTAAGGAATTCCCTAAATACTGGCGAGTTCTCGGGTGTTGGTGGTTCATTAAGGAATACGTCAGTCCCGTACCCGCTAACCTTACCTTCCCTTAATGCCTTAATCATGGCTTCCTCATCAATTAATGCAGCCCTAGATACGTTAACTACATAAACGCCATCCCTCATTAATTCGATCTCTGAAGCAGTTATCATGCCTCTGGTCTCCTCAGCTAATGGTGCAGTAATGATCAGGTATTCAGGCAGCTTAAGGAACTCGCTTAAGTCCTTAATTAACTCAATCCCATCCTCCCAACATCTTTCCGGATCGCTGTAGGGGTCGTAACCAACTACCCTCATACCGAAGCCCCTACCTATCCTCCCAGTATGGGAACCTATCCTGCCCACGCCAAGAACCCCTAACGTTTTCCTAAATAATTCCTTACCTACAAAGGGACTGCCTAATGAGGTGCTTAAGTAGAGCCAGGATTGCTTGCCTGACCTAACTAGGTCTTTATAGAGGTGAGTCTTCCTTAAGAGAGTGAGTAGTAGAGCGAAGGCATGCTCAGCCACTGCATAAGTGCTTGCCCCTACAGTATGAGTTGCTGCATGAACTACCTTAATGCCTCTCCTTAAGGCATAGCCCACATCTATGTGGTCGACCCCTAAGCTGAAGGTACCGATAACCCTTAATTCAGGTAAGCCAGCCTCAATTACTCCCTTATCCACCGGAACAGAGATATCCGTAACTAATACGTCGTAACCTCCCTTCAACTCACTAATTAGTTCCTCATTACTTAATTCCTTAACGACCACGTCAGCGTAATTACTTAAGCATTTAATGAATGTGCTTAACCTAGAGTGCTTGAAAACAACCAAGATCTTGGGGCGATGACCCATAACTAACCCTAAGTATTAATGCCTCCACATAATTAAATAATGGTTTAAGTAATGGACGAATGCAAACCTAAGCTATGTTTGAAGGTTGGTGAAGGATTAAGCAGTAAGTGCTCCGGTAAGGAACCCATAACCTACTACCCTTGCCTTCCTCCAGAATGCAGTAAGGCGTTCACCTTCAGCGTAAGTGACTCATCAGTTAAGGTTTCCTTCCCCTACACTATGGAGGGTAGGGGTGGCGGGATAGCGTGTGTGGAGGTCTCTGGAAGTGTTGTGAGGGTTTATGGGCCCGAAGGGCTTGAGGATGTTTTTAAGGAGGTTGTCGAGGGTCTCTCCAGAATTAAGGAATTAACCTCGATCAAGTGTCTCAAAACACTCTTCTCAGGCATTGCTGCACACTATCATAGCGAGTTAGCCGGCCTCGACTCAGTGATTGAGGACTCAATACATAAGGTTGTTGAGGGCAGGTTGAGGGCAGCAAGCCTCTACAGAGTATATATGAAGGCAGTAAAGCTCCATAAGGGAGTTCATGGCTTAATTTATGCTTTAAGAAAGATCTCAACAGCTATTGAAGGTCTTGAGGGCTTAGTTACTGATGCGGTAATGCTTGAGAATATGTACAGCACATCCCTGGATAGGATTACTGAGACATTCAACCTCCACTATACAGTAACGAGCGAAAAAACAAATAATGTGGTAACTAAGTTAACTATCATTTCAGCAATATTCCTTCCGCTAACACTAATAGCGGGGATCTACGGGATGAACTTCAAATACATGCCTGAATTAAATAATCCTTTAGCCTACCCGATAACGTTAGGAGTTATGGGAATTATAGTTGTTGGGGAGCTGATATACTTCCGGCGTAAAGGGTGGATTTAGCCTAATAAAGGGCTTCCTAACCCTTGAGTGACTGATTACTGCTTAATTCCTCAACCATTTTCTCAAGGTCAGTTAGTTCCTGATATAGTGAATGAAGTTGCTTCTCCTGAGAAGCTATCTCCTCCTTCAACTGCCTTATCCTCTGGAGAATAACACTTAAGGTGGTGTTCCCTTGAGTCGGTTGTTGAGGTGTCTTACCTGACAAGTAACTCAGGACCTCACCCATAGTTATCGTCTGGTTAGGCTTGATTGACGTTACCTCATTATTTTCTGTATTCAGGAAATCTATAGATACCATACCCCTACCGTCAGCAGTAATTACTGTGACTTTCCAGTATAGAGTGCCATTAGCTATTATCGGCATGGGTTCCTCGACATGGAACTGGCTCCAATCGAAGGTTGGGTGAGCCTGTTTAATTAATGAAGCAACCTTTGAAATACCTATTACTGGTTGAGGTAACTCATAAATCATCATATGTGGCTTAGGGTCTGAGGCATTAACGTAGAATATGTACTTAGCTGAATACGTTGCTCCAGGAGGTTCAGCGACGAAGACCCAGTATAGGTGGCCGGCCTTATCACTCATTAGGTAAGGCTGAGGATTAGTGCCAACATCCCTAATCACGTAGGTATTATGGTAGAGAACGACATTCCAGAAGCCAGTGTAGTATTTGTAGGCCTCAACCCATTCCCTAGCTATTACGTCAGGAACTAAGGGAACTCCCTTAAATAATGGATTAGTTAATGCTTCCTTAAAGCTCAACACATTAATGCTTCCGTTGGGTGAAACAATAGCGTAACCTATAGGTACTGGGAGAGTTGTTCTTAAAGAAATCACCCAAGAAGCTAGTGGAATTATTATGTAGGGCTTCCCTCCATACATCACTTCAGTATTGCATTCAGTAAGTACCCAAGTGCTTAAGCCTGCCTTAAGCTTAACCTCCCTCCATAAAGTATCGAAGTAGAATGGATTTACGTAAGCCCTATGGAGACCCCAGCGGATACCGTGCTTAATTACATATACCTTAGGCGGAAATACTGAACCATTAACTAATACTACTCCCTTAGGGTCCCTGGTTATTTCGTTCCAGAAACCCTCTGGCTCAATAATCCAGTTATATATTATGTGGCCTGCTTTATCTAAGTAAACGTAGGTCTCATCCTCGTATATTGTGTGGGTAGGTGTCTGAAGCATTGATGATGCGTAGGCGTAGGCAGTATGCAGAGGTATTAGCCTTGATGAGGTAGTGTCTACGGGTTCCTTAAGCCTAACTACCTTAATGACTGAAGGATTGCTGTTTAGGGCCACAACGTAGGCAGCGCCATAAATAATTATGCCTACCACAACCAGAAGACCTCCTAAGCCAGCAAGTACTGAGGAGATATCGCTTGCTTTCCTGACCCAAGCGTAAGCAAGAATAATGAATCCTGAAGCAACAGTTAATGACCCTAACCTCTCCAGCCACGATGTCGACGCCCAACCCACACCGAACCATGATAAAATACCTACGAAGCCCTGACTACCTAAAGAAATCAACCATAGAAAAAACAACAGGGAAATAAAACCGATTTTCCAGCCGGCTTTAACTTTAAGTCCTCTCTTAGGTAGTTTACGCACCTCCATGAAAACACACATGTTAATGCTTCACTACTGATTAAATCTATTGCTGTTAGCTAGATAAGCGTTAATATTTCTGAACAAGAATTAATCGGTGGTTTTAGTTGAAAGTCGCTACGGTAGATGAGATCAGGAAATACGATAACTTAGCAACCGAGGCTTACGGGATTGACGATATATTGCTTATGGAGAATGCGGGGAATGCCACCTACTACGTAATACTTAAGGAGATTGGTATTGAAGGCAAGCACTTCACCGTTGTTGCTGGTCACGGGAATAACGGTGGAGATTCATTGGTTGTGGGTAGGAAGCTTCACTCAAGCGGCGCTAAGGTGGAGGCCTTCGTTGTGGGAGACCCTAATAAATTCAGGGGCCCGGGAAGGAAAAATTACGAGATAGCGGAAAAACTAGGCATTATTAAAGCCATCATAACAGGTGAGGAAGGGCTCAAATACTTAAGGGAGTCCCTCAAGGCCTGTGATGTAGTAATTGATGGAGTTTTCGGAATAGGGCTCTCTAGGGAGGTTAACGGCATATATAGGGAAGTAATTAATGAAATAAACGCTTCAAGAAAGAAAGTCGTCAGCGTTGACATACCTTCAGGTATTGGAGGGAATGATGGTAAGGTCTACGGCGTTGCTGTGAGAGCTACTTACACAGTGACTTTCGGAATTCCTAAATTAGGGAACCTTCTTTACCCAGGCTACGAGTACAACGGTAAGCTGTATGTTTCGAGAATTTCTTACCCACCCCAACTCTCAGGACCTGAGGACATTAGGGTTGAGGTTAATGAGCCTCCACCATTGCCCGAGAGGGTGGAGTGGGGACATAAGGGAAGCTTCGGTAAGGTCTTAGTGGTTGCTGGAGCAAGAAACTACTACGGAGCCCCTTACTACTCTTCCCTATCGTTCCTTAAGGCAGGAGGCGGTTACTCCAGGCTAGCAGCACCTGCCTCAATAATTCCTTACATAGCTAGCAAAGCCCATGAGGTCGTTTACATACCTCTTAAAGAGACTGAAGCTGGAAGCATAGCTAAAGAAAACCTTGACTCAATACTTAATCTAATAGGGTACTACGGCATAGACATAGTTATTGCTGGTCCGGGAACCAGCCTAAACACAGAAACCCAGGAATTAATTAGGGAGTTAGCTCAATCAGTGAATAAGCCCCTAATTATCGATGGGGATGGCTTAACGGCAATATCGAGAGATCCTGAAGCTGTTGCAGGTAGGAAAGCGCCAACTGTCTTAACGCCACACCCAGGTGAATTAAGCAGGCTTATCGGTTGGGGGATTAGAGAAATATTTGATAAGAAGTTAGATGCGTTGAGGGAGGCACTAAGTAAGTATGGGGCATACACCCTACTTAAGGGCGCCCACACACTAATAGGCTACCCTGACGGAAGGATCTACATAAACCTAACAGGTG
>JALWQN010000091.1 GCA_027083115.1 Desulfurococcales archaeon | reverse complement strand
TAAGTCAGTGAAGACAACGTTATCACCCCTACCCCAAGTAAGGACATCATTAATGATTAGGTTGGCTGAAGCCATAACTCTAGGATTAAGGGTTACCTCATCCTCGAATGCATGGAGTAACCTGGCCGATTTCCTGACTGCATCATTAAAGACTTCACCTCTAATAACATGAGGAACCTCCCCACAAGGTAAGCCATCGCCAAGGACGCCGGCCTCATAAAGCTTAAGGGATTCCTTAATGGCGTTAATCCAGTGCGTTCCTGGAGGACATTGATTAGCTGTATCAAGATAAACAACGTACTTAAGTGCAGGGAAAATACCCCTCGCGCTACCGAATGGCTCCTGCTTAGGTAATCTTTCCATACCTTAAGACCCCAACAAATAATTCATAAAGTAAGTAATTACTACTTAATTAATTATTAATGCGGTCATCACTCCCTAACGATGTTTAGCTTTATTGCATGGACAGAGCATGAAATACAGGGATCGTAATTCCTTATTATTTGCTCAACAACTCCTTGAGCCCTACTGAATTCAGCATTAACTATTTCTGGAGCGACCTTCTTTATGTCTTCCTCCATAGCTGCGTAATTCTGGCATGTCGGTGCTATGATATTGGCGTAAATTATTTTGCCGTCACCACTGATCCTGTACCTGTGGTAAAGCATTCCCCTAGGTGCTTCCGTTATTGCTGCTGACTCTCCCTCCCTAACGTCGCTTTCGAGGTACGGTCTTTCAGGCTCTTTATAGCTCCTAAGCAATTCCTCAATCTCATAGATAGCGTGGCAGGTTTCTGCGGCCCTAGCAATTATTGATTGGTAACTATTTCTTAAGGGCGGTAAGACACCGTATGATCTCAAGAACTCCTTAACTTCAGGGTGAAGAAAATCATAGTTGAGGTTAAACCTTGCTGAAGGCCCAACAACGTATGGGCTGCCATCCTCCAATCTATAACGGAGAGAGTTAGAGTACCTCATCTGCTCAACAATTATGTGCTTCTCTAAATCCTCTTCAGGAAAGCTTAGGCCATTGCTCGCCACAACATCACCCTCAAGAACAGGATACCTTATTCCATTCCTTAATGACATGAAGGTCATTTCGTGCCTTATTTCCGGCATAGGTAACTTAAGGACGAACTCAAGAACGCCCCTTACTAATTCCTTAGCTTCCTTAACACCCTTTAGTAAGGGCTTCAGCTCGTCTTTCCTCAAAACCCTATGCATGCCACCAACTCTGAAGCCCACAGGATGGACTGGCCTACCAGCTATTACCTCAACGACCTTATTCCCGAATGACTTGAGTCTGAGGGAGCTCTTGATGAAGTCGCCGTGATCACCAACCATTTGGATCGCTGATTTATAACCTAAGAAATCTGGTGCGTGAAGGAAGGCTATATGAAGGATGTGGCTGGCCACCCACTCGCCTAGGTAGGCAGCCCTTCTCAACTTAATTAAGTTCTCATCAACCTCAATACCCAATATTTTCTCTATAGCTCTGGAGGAACTCATCACGTAAGCTAAGGGGCAGATACCGCAAATTCGTGAAGTTATGTCTGGTGCGTCCCTGTAGTCCCTTCCCTTAAGTAATGCCTCAAAAAATCTGGGTGGTTCATAAATGCTTACCTCAACGTAATCTACCTTTCCTCCCTTAAACCTCACATGTACTCCTCCCTCACCCTCAACCCTAGCCATGCTCTCAACCCTAATCTCATATTCCCTTCTCAAGTTACTCACCACCGACAACCTTCCTGAAGGGCTTAGCCCAAGCAGTAAAGTACTTGAACCTCTCTACCGCCCCATCCTTACTCAGCCCTGACCTCCTAACTAATGCTTTAACCAACTCCTCTGGCTTAGGGTCTTTAGCTGGTCCAAAGCACCCGTAGCACCCTCTACCGTAAGTGGGGCATAGAGCTCCACAGCCTTCCTGCGTTACCGGCCCCAAGCAAGGGATCCCCTTAGCTATTAAGACACATATGTTTCCCTTTCTCTTGCACTCCATGCAGAGAGGCTCTCTCCTGAAGTAAGGTTTCTTACCGGCAAGTATCTGGGTAATGAAGTCAATAACTCTGTCCTTACTTACTGGGCACCCCCTTAACTCGTAATCAACCCTCACGAACTCCGATATGGGACTAACCTTATCTAATGTCTTAATCCATTCTGGATGAGGATAAACGATTTTCTTGAATTCCTCAGTACTAGCTAAGTTCCTGAGTGCCTGAATTCCGCCGGCAGTAGCACAAGCACCTAAAGCAACTACATACTTACTTGATCCTCTAACGCTCCTGACTAACTCCACCTCCTCAGGAGTGGTTACGGCACCCTCAACAAAAGCAATATCGTAAGGGCCTGAACGCACATCACTACTTAATTCAAGGAAGTGGGTGAAATCAACTCTCTTAGTTACTTCCAAGATTTCGTCCTCCGCATTAAGTATTTGTAGCTGACACCCGCTACATGAGGTTAGCTTAATTACGGCCGCCTTAATCCTTCCCTCAACCCTCAAATCTGATCCACCCAAAAATACTTCTTAATGACCCAGTAAGGGAATACGGGTCCCTCCTTACACACGAAGAAAGGCCCTAACTGACAATGGCCGCATAAACCAACGCCGCACCTCATTCTCCTCTCGAGCGAGAGATAGATTTGGTTCCCTCTGAAACCCAGCCTAATCAATTCCTTAACTGTGTACTTCATCATTATTTCTGGACCGCAGACGAGAGCTACGGATTCCTTAGCATCTATTCTCACTTTAGAGAAGAGCGTGGTTACAACTCCAACACAACCATCCCATAAGGCGTCAGGCCTATCCACGGTAACAACAAACTCCGAATTAGGTATTGACCTGTAGTGGCTGAACTCGTACTTATAGAGAAGGAGCTGAGGTGTTCTAGCACCATAAAGTATGGTGAGCTTCCCGAACTTAAGTCTATTTCTCTCAACCTTCTTAACCACAGGTCTTAATGGGGCTAAGCCAAGACCCCCAGCAACAACTAGGATGTTCTTACCTTCAAACTTACTTAAGGGCCATCCCTTACCGTAAGGTCCCCTAATACCTAAGACCTCACCAACCCCCACATCTATTAATGCATTAGTCACGGACCCAGCAGCCCTCACAGTATGAGCTACGACACCATCACCCAAGTAATCACTAACCGATATAGGGACCTCCCCAACCCCAGGAACGTAGACCTCATTAAATTGCCCTGGAGCCGGCTCCTTATAGCCGTCCTCGACCTCTATCAAGAATGTCTTGATGCCTGGGGCCTCATTAATTACTTCCTTCACTACACCCTTAGCAGGAATAAGTTCCTCGTAAGTCACTTAGCCCTCACCCCCTTAATAGCCTTACTCACGACCACACGTAAATCGATGCCTGCAGGACACCAAGCGATACATCTGCCGCACCCTACACAACCTAGGGTGCCGAATTGCTTTACCCAGTAGGAGAACTTATGGAGTACCCAATGTCTGTACCTGGCCCACAAATCCTTCCTTATGTTGCCTCCAGCCACCTCAGCGTAGGAGTAGCTGTGGCAACCGTCCCATATCCTCACCCTCCTTCCACTCCCATCAAGGCTTAACTTATCTATTATGTCGAAACAGAAGCAAGTTGGGCACACCATGTTGCAGTTAGCACACCCCAAACAACCTTCACTGACTTCCTTCCATACCTGAGGCTCAAGCATTGTCTCAAGAACGTCAGGAACTTCAGCACCCGTGAAGTCGGCTACTGCCTTAACCGACGCTTCATTAATTAATTTCCTGTATCTCCGCACAGCCTCCTGAGAAGCTGGCTCAAGCGACAAATCAGTAAGGATGTCCAGACCCACTTCACTCCCAGGTCTGAAGAGCACCTCAGAAGGACTAATTATTGTGTAAGATATGTCGAATCCCTCCTTGCTTTCAGGCCCTGAACCAGTTGAGCTACAGAAGCATGTTGGGCCCGGCTTAAGGCAGTTCTGAACCACGAATAAGGACTTCCTTCTGGCCATAGTGTAGTAAGGATCCTTACCTAACTGAACCCTATCCATAACCAGAACTGAAGCCATATCGCAGGGAGTTATCCCGAAGAAAGCTGTTTTTGGGTAGTTATGTCGAGGTATGTTTATCCTGAATCCCTTCTCAACCCTGAATAACTCAAGCTCAGGAGGATAAAGAAACCTCTTCAACGAATCTGGAGGGACCTGAAAGGAACCATCACTTAACCTCCAAGGAGCTGATGAACCACTACTGAATGGGAAATCACTAAAGCCATCAACTACACCGATCCTTAGAACCTCATCAATAACCTTAGGCCCAACAAC
>JALWQN010000090.1 GCA_027083115.1 Desulfurococcales archaeon | reverse complement strand
CAGTAATTGTTTACTAGATCCAGAACTTCCTTAAGCGTTTCTTCAGAAGGTGTTTCAGGCTCAAAAGTTGTTAAGGCTTTTACTTCATCTAGCGATTGGGGCACAATATTAGCTATTATGACTGCAGTTATTTCCTTAAATCCTTTATTAATTAACTCATTCACTAATTCCTTACTTTTTTTGCATTTGTTGAATCTTCTTGCGTAATCCTCCACCCTTAAAGCAAGCTGATCCAGCTCATAGTTCCTAGATTTAAGGTCTTCCAGAATCTCCAGAACTTCCTCATTCGTTATGTTTTTACTGGAGATAATTTTCATTGGCCATCACTGCGAGACCGGCCTTAAGTGCTCTGGATAAATTATTAGTTTCTTCTCTTTGCTTCCTAAGTGCACCTTAACAACGTATGCTCTGCCTCTCATACCTTCCACAACACCTACCTTACCTACATACCTTCTGTGGGGTAATGTGTCATGAATCGCAGGGTTAGGCTTTATGTATACTTTATCGCCGACGCTGTACTTACGCATCACTAGGCTTAAAGGTGGTACTGCCCCCTTCTCCCTTACTTTCTTCTTCAATATCTTCCTTGTCCTATGCCTTGGTCCTTGAGATGCCTTAACCACATGTAGCACCTAAGGTAAGGTCTTCACCATCCTTATAAACATTATTTGGTTTACCTACGCTTCCTCACCTACGGCCTTTCTAGGCCTTCGTAGGTTAGTTCATCATGGTTTCTCCAGCCTCTCCTGGCCCACCTTGGAGCAGGTATCGGGAACTGGGAGTTGCCAACGCGTTTGTGCCGGCTCTAGCTTTTAAGTTTTGCTGGAGGAGTACGGGCTGGATACACACGACTCCATCATATCTCATAGCACTAAGGGTAAGGGAAAACCTACAGAAACATTTAAAGACCTATAAAACAGAAACAGCTACCAGACCCTTTATTTTTCGAACACCTATTAATTGGCGCTTAGGATAATATTACTCCATTCCTTCGTGCTTCAGGACGTCAAGAAACAGAACAGAAATGCTTTTTTCAATAACACTGCTGAAGGAAGGATTTGTTCTGCCGTTGTCACCATTAATTAATTCCTTAACGTAGAGCCCGCCATCACATTTAATTATGAATTCAGCCATTTCTTTGGAAATTTGCTGTCCTACCACATCATAAACCTTCCTGGTTCTTACTAAGTCAGCCCTTCGCCTAAGGACTCTCGAGGGCGTTCTTTGGGAGACCTCGATTTCTTTGAAGGTGTCAGTTATCTTCTTAATTCCGTCCTCACTAATTCCTCCCTCAACATAGGTGATGACCCTATAGGTCTTTCTGTGTGTTGTTGATTTAAGTTCTCTCACTCTTGATGAGGTAGTGAAACCCTGTAATCTTAGCAATACCCAAGGTGGTGAGCTTCCGGAAGCTTCGATCTCCCTTAATTCTATCGACCTTCTAAGGGGTTCCTTAAGCTCCAAAATTATGGGTCTTCCTGACCCAAGCATTCTGGCGTCAGCGTCTTCTCTGCCTGAGGCATGCAGCACTACCTCATTTGCTCTGAAGGCGCTAATAATTTTTTCCACGGACTCTTCAACTGAGTACTTATAGTTTCTACCTTCCTTACCTATCCACTTCATTTGGGTAATGTACCTCCCTAACTTAACGTATGAGCCGCTTAAGTATATGGGCTTGGTATTGATCTTGACGTTACCTTGATCTAAGTCAATAACAATAATTAGTTCTGGGTCCTTAAAATCAGGGGTTAAGCCAGTTAGGGCCTGAATTCGTTTGCCTACTTCCCTCTTCAACTCTCTCCTAATTGATTCCCAGCTTGTTATTCCATAACTTAAGGCAATCTGCTTCTCTTTTAGCTCCAGCTTCGAGCCCTTCTTAACACCTACAATAAAGGTTCTCGCTTCAATCCCTGATATTTTTTTGAGTGTCTCCAGCACTAATTCTCCTAATAAGCCATCGAGTGTGTCCCCACACACCTCGCATTTTTTGGGTTTTACCTTTCCTACGTATTGGTTAGCTAGCCCCTGAAAGACCTCACCACCATTAAGGGCTAATCTCTCAAGGTCTTTCAGGGCTTGTTCATCTCCAGACATAATTCTTTTGTGGGTCTCCATAGCAATAACGGTTTTTAGTGATTTACCTCTTAAGGCATTGCTTAGCCCTAGCCCGTATGAAGCGAAGAGCCTACCTAAGCACCTGTCGCAAAGCGCATGATTAAGGAGTATTTCTTTAGCTTTACTTACGGTCTTCTCATCAAAAAGCATTCCTCATCCCTAGCTTACGGAGTATGCCTTTCCTTCTCTTCATCGTTTTAAGCAGTTTCTTAGTTGTTTCGTAGTACTTAAGAAGCTCTTTAACTTCCTCGGGTGTTGTGCCGGAGCCTCTAGCTATTCTATGTATTCTGCTTTTGTCAATTATGTGTGGGTTATCTAGTTCAGAATAGGTCATGGAGTTCATTATGTTTAGCCATCTATCCATTTTTTCTTCTGAGATCTGCAGTCTCTCATCATCCACTGGCATCATCGATAATCCTGGGATCATTTGAAGCACTTTCCTTAAGGGACCGAGCTTCCTAAGGGACTTTATTTGGGCGTAAAGGTCTCTCAGCGTTAGTCTGCCCGTTGTTATGGCTTTCTCCCACCTTTTTTCCAGTTCTTCGCTTTCTTCAAGAGCCTTAAATTTCTCCAGGAGGGTTTCTAAGTCCCCTAAACCAAGCAATCTACTGACGAATTTCTTGGGATTGAAGGGCTCAAGATCCTCTATCTTCTCCCCGTCACCTATGAACTTAATTTTAGCGCCTGTAGCAGCCACAGCCGATAAAGCACCACCACCTTTAGCTGTGCCATCAAATTTCGTTATGGTTATTGAGCCTATTGGGGTTCTCTCATGAAATCTTTTAGCTAGGTCATAAGCTCTCTGGCCTATGTAAGCATCTATAACCAGCATTATTTCGTCGGGCTTCACTCTATTCGCTAGTTCCTCCACCTCCTTAAGTAGATATTCCTCATCCCCATACCCATGCCTTCCTGCAGTATCAATAATTATTATGTTAGCTCCTTCCTTCCTTAAGTGTCTTAATCCCCTGATGGCTATGCCCGAAGGATCCTTGCTTTCTTTTTCCCCGTAAAATGGTGCATCAATGTATTCAGCAAGTTGACGTAGTTGATCATAAGCTGCAGGTCTGTATGTATCTGTCGAGATCAGACCTGGCCTATAGCCACGTCTCTTATAAAAATAAGCTAGCTTTCCGGCAGTGGTTGTTTTTCCGCTTCCTTGGATCCCCACAAGCATTAGGATCCATGGGAGCTTCTGGGGCTCTATAGTGGGGGCTTCAGCCCCAAACAGATTAACTAGGTTATCGTAAACGATCTTTATGAACCACTCTCTCCTTAGCACCCCTGGAGGTGGTTCGCTCTTTAGCGCTTCTTCCTTAATCTTTTTTGAGAATTCAAGAACTACCTTAATGCTAACGTCCGCGCTGATCAGCGCTTTCTGCAGTTCCTTAATAAATTCGTTTACTGCTTTCTCGTATGGGCCCCCTCCCTTAATGAAGGAAGTTACTGCTGACTTTATTTTCTCAAGTCCTTTCATTCAGCTCCCTAACTCTTTACATTCGTTCCGTATTAATTGTTTATATAACTAAAGTCCTTTATTGCGTTCCTTGTTCTTGGGGTCATTACTTAGGCTGTCTTAGTTACTCTCATTATTTTTCTTTTGCCTAAGACCTCCCAATATTCTACTTCCGCCCCAGGCTGGAGTTTCCCTCTTATTTCCTCTTCTTTAGGTATGTCCACCTCTAATGTTTCATAAGTTTCTAAATCCATTATTTGGGCTGTATTGCCAGTTACGGCAAGCACCTGCCCTGTTCGCTTATTTATTATCGGTACCTCAACCCTCTGACTAACAGGCGCAACCAAAGTCCTTTTATTGCCTGTAAATACTCCTATAGCCACAACATGTGCCTTAGCGCTTCCGTGCTTTCCTGTTTTTGCCTTACTTATTTCCACTATCCTGCAGGGTTCTCCGTCAATAATTACGAAGCTGCCTTTCTTCAAGCTACCTATTTCAGCATACATTGAACTCATAAGTCAAGCACCTCAAATATTTAGGCACGAAAGAATTAAAAGAGTTAATGAATCCATAGGGTATAGTGAGGTCATTTTCTGAAGAATTAAGTAAGCAGGCATATTTTAGGAGCAGCAATAATAATTCGTTCCTGCTTTTTGAGAAAGTGCCTTAGGATGGTTTTAGAGTTTAAAGCATGCGCCGCGGCCGGGATTTGAACCCGGGTCACGGGCTGTCTGCGTAGTTCTCGACAGGCCCGCATACTGGGCCGGACTATACTACCG
>JALWQN010000089.1 GCA_027083115.1 Desulfurococcales archaeon | reverse complement strand
CCCTTAAGCAGTCCAGCACTCCCTAACAGCTTCAAGAACTCGAACACCTACGGGGTTTACGTGCCTGACATACCGCAGGGAGGGTCTTCCGAATTCACTTTCGAAGTTAAGAACCCGACAACCTCTAAAGAAATAGTTAATGTTGAGGCAGTTAGACTGACCAAGCTCAGAGGCCCTATTTACAGGCAGGTTAAGGTAACGACTTCAGGCGGGTATGGATATAAGTACATATTTCTATCTCTAGGGCAGATTCCTGCAGACGCCAACATGTTAGTTATTGATGAGGCAACGCTCTTCAACAGGTTTGACTTAGGTAATGACTACTACCCTGATTACTCACCAGACATCATAGTTTATGTGTGGGTAGGCGACTTCAATCATAATGGGTATCCAGACGTTAACGAAAGAGTTTTAATAAATCACGATTATTCGGCAGCCAATCAAAACACTGTGGAGATAGCTAATCCAAGGGACTTACTTCTCAAGTACGGTTATGGTGCGAAGCTAGCGATCCGGATTGGCGTATACGTATATGGAAATAATTCTGACGTCACGAACTTCCCTGTTAAGGTGGCTCTGACATACTACAAATTCACTAAAGATCCTTACGTAAGGATAATCTCCCCGAGATGGGGAAGAAATGTCCCAATATCTCCGGGAACCACTGACACATTCAAAGGCTTAATCAGGGTACCTTACTATGCAATGCCTTCAGTTTATGGTGACTTCCTAAAGGTGTCTGTGCGTTCAGGAAGCTCGACAAAGACCTATATGGTCCCGTTCACTTACACGGTGTACACAAGCCTGAACTCCATGGTACCTAAGCAATTGAATATGGGTACAGATACCTACACTCTCTACAACTACAAGTACATCAAGGGAGACACTGATTGGGAGTGGCGTTACGAAGCGGGAGACTGGAGGGTTTTCTATGGGAAACTAACTAACCCGAAGATATGGGCTTTCGAATATACGGTTACTTGGACTGACCCAGGATCGTCATACATAACTTACACGTTAGGGCCTGACGGCCAGTTTGCGGGCTATTACGGAGGTATGGGCAATCCTTACGCAGGTGATGTAGTGCTAGGGAATGGAGGTGGTTCATCCTACCACCTTTACTTAGGTTCTGGAATATTTGTGTGGACAGGTACTGGAACTCCATCATCACCTAATCACAGGATGACGAAGACGTTCCCCATAACGACCTACAGATACGGTCTCTACCCAACGAACAAACCGAACCTTGGGGTATATACGTTCATCTTAAGAACAGGGACTTACGGGGGCAGGTTCACTCAAGAGCCATTTAAGATATACGTGAGACCTCTTAGAGGGCCTGTATCGACCACATATGAATTGTATCCAGCCTCCGGAACCACTTACATGAGGTTTGCCTTGCCTTACTCAACCACGGAAGTGTATGCATATCCAGAAGTCTCTGACACGCCAGTATTCTTCTCAACCCCATGGTGCCTAGAGACTAACGTGATACCAAGCAGTTATGTAGGGAGTTACTCAGCATGGCATACCTTCGTCTTTAAGCTGTCGTGGAGTAACGAATGTAGCTACGTAACAAGAAACGACATATCGTTGATTATATTGGCGAACATGCCTTCATTACCTGTGTACTACAAATTCATGAACCATTATTATGGGTTAACTTCTTACTATCTCTTTGAAAACTGGATAATTACTGGCTCCGCCACTTACGGAATAGCTCCCATCTAACCTTAAACACACTCTTTTTTCAGAAGGTTAATATTATTCTTTTATGAACTATTTAATTGTGAGGAAAATATGCCGGAGAAATCAGTCAGCGTCTATCAACTAATTGATTCATTGCAGGAACTTGAGGGGAATATAGACAGATTTATGAAGGAAATTGACGGTGTGTCCTTACTTATGCCTGAGGAGGTGAGTGGGTACTGGGTTGAAGTGCTTGGGAAAGTTAGGGATAAGGGGTTGAAGGAACTAATGATTTTTGAGAACGTGGTTAAGGGTAAGGCAGGAAGATTAGGCGAAGTAATTAGGTTGGTCAAGCCATACGCGGTATCATTATCTGACCCAGGTTTGATTGCGGAACTCAGGAACAGCCTTACAGACTTAAGCACCAAGTTCGGGGTTATGATAAGGAACCCATTCCCTAACTTCCAGGTGTTGAGGAAGGTTGGGGTTGAGTTCGTGATTATGCCTACAGCCCTAATTAAGGGCAGGGTAGTTAAGGAAGCTAAAGCAAGCGGCTTAGACTTAATTGCTTACTTAGTTAATGACCCAGCAACCTACATGAAGGTGAGATCCTCAGGTGTTTCAGGAGTAATAACAAGGAATCCTGGAGTCATTAGGGAGGCAGAGAAAATTAGGTATTAGCCTTTCTTTTTGTGATGAGAGTCATGCCAGCTGATTAAGTGATGACCCCCTTGGGGTACCTGATATTTAACTTCATTAATGATATAGGACTCAGTCATTTAGGTTAAGGCAGGATTGCTGTTACGTTGCTTCCTGAATTCAGTACGTAAGCTAAGAACAGTAGAGGCGTTATGAAGACCTCAATGAATGCAGCAATAGATAGGAGAGCCACCACCCACTTAAAGCCTTCTGCCTTACGCCTTAACTCGGCCAGTAAATCAACATCTTTCCCCCTAAGCTTCCTAACTAATCCTAAACCAAGGCTTAAACCAAGGATTGAGGAATAAATTATTGCTGTGAGCTCCACAACACCATGAGGTAATAAGAGAATTGAGTTCCTCGTTATATCGCCATAGCTAAGGAAAGCGCCAACCATATACCCATTAAAGAGAATAATGGCTATTGGCGCTATGAAGGTAATGCCTAAAAGCAAATTAATTGCTGCGACCCTTAAGTTGTTGTAGAGTATGATTAAATAAATAGATATGACAGCATAACCCACCTGCTTACTCTCAACTAATTTCTTGAGGGAGGAATTCACGGGATTGAGTGAGTTCTTTATTGATTTAATAAGTAATGACTTATAGCTTGCTGGCGTAAAGATCCCTGCAAATAAAGCAGCAATAAATAAAGCAACCATTACTAACGCGCTAAGCCCTTCATGACTCAACAAGATCACTAAAGAAATTGAGGTTCCTTAAGTAATTAATTTACTCCTTACTCTTTAAGATTAATTCGTTATTCAGTTATAGGTTAGTGATTAAGGTCTTATTTCCTGAATAGAAATAAGTTAGGTAAGGGATGGAGTGCAGTGAATAAGGGATGTGATGTCAGTAAGTGCTTAACGACATACACCCTACAGTGGTTTAGGAGTAATTATAGAGACTTCACGCCAGCTCAAAAAATGGCGATACCCGCAATAAAGAAAGGGGAGAACGTACTTATTTCTTCCCCTACAGGAACGGGAAAGACCCTTGCTGCCTTTCTAGCCATAATTGATGAGTTAGTGAGTATGGGTATTAACGGAACACTTAATGAGGAGGTATACGCAGTATACGTGTCGCCCCTCAGGGCATTAGATAACGACATGAGGAGGAACTTAATTCCACCCCTTAAGGGCATTAGGGAGATAGTTATTGATGAAGGTATTGAGATACCTGAAATTAAAGCCCTAGTCAGAACTGGAGACACGACACAAACCGAGAGGGCTAGAATGCTTAAGCACCCTCCACACATACTTATCACCACACCTGAATCCCTTGCTTTACTTATTACGGCCCCAAAATTCCGTCTGAGGTTGAAGAACGTCAGGTGGGTCATTGTCGACGAAATACATGAGTTAGCCTCAAGTAAGCGAGGAGCTCACCTATCACTAACTCTTGAAAGACTGGAGGAGCTGGTGGAGGGTAAAGTCCAGAGGATCGGCTTAAGCGCTACCATATACCCCCTCCAGAAAATAGCTCAGTACTTAGTTGGGCTTAAAGATGACGGGGAGTTTAGGGATTACTTAATAGTTGATGCTAGATTTGTTAAGCCAATAAGGATTAAGGTCCTCTCACCCGATGTAGATATTGTTAGGGGTTCCGCCGAAGAAATTAATGAAGCCATATATGAATTACTTAAGAAAATAATCGTTAAACACAAGACAACCCTTGTCTTCACAAACACAAGAAGCGCTACAGAGCGGGTCGTCTATAAACTCAAGAAAATACTGAAGAATGAGGGAATAGCTGATGTTGATGAGATTGAGGCCCACCATAGCTCCCTCAGCAGGGACGTTAGGCTAGATGTTGAGGAAAGGCTGAAGAAGGGGTTACTTAAGGCTGTCGTTTGTGTAGACTCAGAAACTCTTATCTACACTGATGGTGGGCCTAAACCAATCAGTGAATTAAGGGAGGGAGATAAGCTACTCGCACTTGAGGGAGGCAAACCCACATACACGAACTTCAGGAAGCTTCAGGAGGTGAATTACT
>JALWQN010000088.1 GCA_027083115.1 Desulfurococcales archaeon | reverse complement strand
TGTGGTTGACGAAGTAGTTGTTGATGTGGTTGTGTAGGTAGTGGTTGGTGAGGGTGATGAAGTAGGTGAAGGCGATGATGTTATTGATGTGGTGGTTGTTGTTTGTGGCTTCCCTGGTTGTGTGCTGGCGTACCACCACCAAGCACCAGCAACAATAGCAATTACTATTATTACGGTAATAGTGACTGCTGCTCCTTTAGAAATGGCTTTTCTGTAACTTATGCCTCCCGTTGTTAATTCACCAAGTAAAATAAAAGACCCTTGAAGATAAAAATTTTTGGAGTAGCTGAAACAAAGAACCATCGCATAAATACCAGGATATTTAGTTGAGGAATTTAGGAATAGTTTTATTACTCTTTCCGGTATTTCAATTATTGAAAGGTAAATTCAGTTAGGTGTTAAGATATGAGAACGAATAAAGTCTTACCTATGTTAGCTCTATTAATCGTTGGTTTAAGTATAGCAGTAGCTTACACATCAACTACCGTGATGGCTCAAGGGAACAAGCCATTAGTTATTGCTATAGCGTTAGGGCTATTAGGTGAAGATCCTAATCTTAAGGCCATAATGGGCAATATTACTCAAGTTAACTGGAAAGTGATTACTGGCGACTTCACCTATAATGACATCAAAGATGCCAAAATGATAATATTTGTGCAGGTTGATACTTCCTACAATCTGACTAAGGACGAGCTAAACGCTATTAAGCAGTGGTTTGATCAAGGAGGAAAAACCCTATGGGTAACTGGTGACAGCGACTATAGTGGTGGAGACTTCAAGAGAATTCCTGTAACTAACTCATTACTTGAAGCTGTTGGTTCTCACCTAAGGAACGACCACTGTGAAGTAACCGATCCTGTATCTAACACTGGTGCTGGTTACAGAGTTGCAGCCTACGTAGAGCCAGACCCTGCCTTAGGATTCCTTAAGGCCGGCGTAAACAATAGAGTTCTCTTCCACGGACCTGGGCCATTAGCTATATATTACAATGGGAAATGGTATCCATACTTCAATGACACTAAACCGCCTCTTCCAACAATACTTAAAATAGTTGTTACTAGCGAGCATGCAACAATCCATGAATTCGTTAAGCCATTCCCACATGCTTACAACGTGCTGAACCCGCCAACAAAGAGCTTTGTTTTAATGGCTGCTGAATTCTTCCTAAATAAGTCAGATATAGTAATTATGAGTGGTGAGGCACCTTTTGACCATTATACCCCTATGTGGGTCAACAGTTATCATGGTATACCGTTAAGTGGTCAACAATTTGTCACGAATGTGATCCTATGGGGCGTTGGGTTATTAGGTGAGAGGATCCCTGCTGCACTGACACTGGAGAAAGAGATAGAGAGCTATAAGACACAAATAACCTCACTACAGAATCAAATAAACCAATACAAGAGTCAAGTCAGCAGCTTACAAAGCACTGTTAGCAATTTAAAGAATCAGATCAGTACCTTAACTTCAGAAAGAGATCAGTACAAGAACAAGGTATCTCAACTACAGGGTCAAATCAGCAACTTACAGAATCAAGTTAATCAATACAAGAATAAGGTAAATAATCTGCAAAGCCAGCTTAATAGCGCTAATTCGCAAATAAGTAACTTACAGAAGCAGGTAAATAATCTGCAGGGTCAGGTATCTAACTTAACTACCATGCAATATGTATGGGGCATTATTGGATTTATCATCGGAATTGTAATCGGTTGGCCTGTAGGTAGGAAGACAGCTAAGAAATAAATTAATTCATTCTTTATTTTTATTCAAACCCAAAATAATTACTTTAGCTGTTTTACTCGGTTCCCAACCTAATCAACTAGTCATTGCTTCCTGAGGTTGTACATTAGTACATTGATTAAGACATGCTTTTCTCCAGTTATTTCAATACCTAGTTTTTGCGAGATAGTTTCTATTAATTCAGGGTTAAATATGTCCTTTATGTCACCGTTTCCTACATCAATCAAATTAATGTGCGGATCTAAGTTAACCTCGATTCTTGTTTCCCCCAGCAAATCAAATAACCTGAGAGCACCTAGCTCTTCCAGCCTCCTAACTGTATTGTATAGGGTTGAGAAACTCACTGTTGGGACTTTCTTTCTTACATCATTATAGAGTTGGTTTAGGGAAGGATGTTGATCACCTAGCTTAATTAATGAATTAACTATTTCTATTCTTTGAGGGGTTACTTTCAAGCCGCTCTTCCTTAATTCCTCCATGATTCTCTCACGATCTCTCAAGATTCCCACCTTTATGAAGCGAATCCCTCCATTAACTTACCTAATTTCAGTACCATTAAGCGCATTAATAAATATTCTAGTAATTTCTAGATAGAAACTTTTATTAAGTAGAAATGAAAATTATTATTAAGTAGAAATAAATTCAGGTGTATAAAATGCCTAGAAAGAATGTAGAAATAATTCAGGAAGCAGGAGTAGACGTTAAGAAGCTGTTGGAGATGCTTGTTAAGGCTGCAGCAGCTGAATTCACGACCTATTATTACTATACACTCCTAAGAAATCACGCGACAGGTATTGAGGGTGATTCAATAAAAGAAATCATTGAGGACGCACGCCTAGAAGACAGGAATCATTTCGAGGCTCTAGTCCCTAGGATTTACGAGTTGGGGGGTGCACTGCCGAACGACATAATTGAGTTCTCACGTAATGCTGCATGCATGGACGCTAAGCTCCCCTCAAACCCAACAGTAGAGAATATACTGAAAGTTCTTCTGGATGCTGAAAGATGTGCCGTAGGGATCTACTCGGGGATATGTAACTACACAAGGGGTAAGGATCCAAGAACCTACGACTTATCGCTGGCTATTCTTCATGAGGAAATAGAGCATGAGGCGTGGTTCGAGGAGTTACTTACTGGTAATCCCTCAGGGCATTACAGGAGAAGACATCCGGGAGAAAGCCCCTACGTCAGCAAATTCCTCAGAACATAATAGAGTATAAGGTCTAATCCAAAAATAATTAACACATAGTTTTACTCAAAAATTAAGGAATTAATTCCCTATCTAAGACCCTTACCGTAACTATGCCTAAGGCAACAGTAAAGATTATCGAGATAATTAGGGAGGATATAGGATCCACAACATCATACATCCCGAAAAGACCATACCTGAAGAGCTCAGTGACGTAGGTTAGGGGTAAAGATAGAGATATTGGTTGAAGGTACCATGGAAGGAAGTAAACAGGGATAAAAACCCCGCATAAAAATATCATAAGGAATCTTAAGGTATTTGCTATAGCCATTGATTGAGTTATTTCGAATACGGCAGCAATTAATGTACCTAAGAAAGAGAAAATTGTGGATCCCAGTAATGCTGCTAAGGCAGTATACCATGGGGAAATAATAGGTACTGCAGCGAAAGGAACAATTAAAGCAATAGCTATTATGAATCCTGAAAGACCGAAGAATAAGCCTGCGTAAGTCTTAGATAGAAGTATGCTGAAGGGACTTATGGGTGCGTAAATTAATCTATCTATGCTTCCGACTTTCCTATCTCCTCCGAGAGCTGATTGCGGGACAGTCATTGAGGAAAACATTATGCTGAGGGCAATTAATCCAGGAATTGTTTTGGAAGGACAGAGAACCGCTACTTCCATAGCGAACAAGAACACAATGAACCCAGGAACCAAGAAAGCGAAAGTAATGACTGGAGGCTTATTATAGTATTGCCTAACATCCTTAATGAATATGTATATACTGGGCATTAAGGTGTTTGTGATGAACCCCAACCCATACCACCCTAGGTCACAGGAACCTCCTCACCAGTTAATTTAAGAAGAACCTTATCCCAAGGTTCAGGGTTAGAGTTAATGTCGATTATCTTTATTGATTCTTCCCTAACTAATTCAAGAATTTTACTTAGGGCATCAGTAACGTCCCTTGCGGTGAACCTCAAGACGTTCCCCCTGACATCAATTGATTCCGTACCTACTTCAGACCTAAGTTTCTCAAGGAAAGACCTAGTAATCCTAGATAATACTATCTCGAGTAATCGTTCGGCAGCAACCTTATTCCTTAATTCTGCCGGGGTCCCTTCAGCAACAACCTTACCTCTAGCAAGAATTAGGACTCTATGAGAAATCTCCATCGCTTCCGAGATATTATGTGTTGTTAAAATTATTGTTTTACCCTGCCTTAGAAGGGACTCAAGCCTCTTATGAAGCAGGACCCTAGACCTTACGTCAACGCCAGATGTTGGTTCATCAAGAAGCAGTATTTCTGGATCATGAATTAATGACGCTATCAAGTCGGCTCTCCTCTTTAACCCCTTAGATAACGTGAAGTATTTCCTGCTGAGTAGCTCGCTCAAACCTATGAATTCAGCAAGTTCCTTAATTCTTCTATTTAATTCAGGTTCCTTCAGACCATATAACTTACCCATTAACTTGAGGTTTTGATAAACACTTAACTCAGGAAATAAGCCTGGAAGCTCAGACATAACGCCCACTAAGGCCTTCACCTTAAGCGGCTGCTTAGTTACTTCATAACCTAATACATAAACTTCTCCGCCACTTAACTTAACTCCACCAACAATAGCTTTCACTGTTGTCGTTTTTCCTGCACCATTAGGTCCCAAAATAGCGTAGAGCTCTCCCCTCCTTATCCTGAAGGAAACATCCCTTAATGCGTTGACCTCACCATAATTTTTACGTAATGATTTAGCAATAACCGCATCACTTATTAATGGACTCAAACCGCATCATCCTTTACTAACGGCGGGACTGATTAAATAAGGATTTAATGAGGTTAGTAATGAAGAATTAGTGATTGTTTTGGAAGGCAAGAAGCTAGGTGTAATAGCGCTAACTGCTTTAGTCGTATTTTCCTTACTTACTGCTGGACTCTTTATGAAGACCTCATCAGCGAAGGAAACGTACATTTGGCCAACATTCAAGCACGATGTCAGAAGAACAGGCTTTATTAGTATAAGGCCTTACTGGCGCTTTAAAGGCTTCTACACTGAGTGGAGCTTTCAAGCAAACTTCTGCATATCATCTAATCCTGTTGTGGCTGACGTAAATAATGACGGAAAGAACGAGGTACTAATATCTAGCTGTGACGGTAATTTCTACGTAATTAACGGAAGCAACGGAGATGTTTTATGGAAGATATATACAGGAGGCCGGCATGCCACACCCGCAGTAGGTGACATAAACGGTGATGGGATTCCTGATGTTGTAATTGGCGGCGAGGAAGGGAACCTATATGTGCTGAAAGGAACTAACGGCAAGGTGGAGTGGTTCAAGGAGGGTGAATTCATTGATGTTAGACCAGCAATCTATGATTTCTTAGGTAACGGCAAAAAAGAAGTGGTAGTTGGTTCGATAAATGGAAACCTGTACATGTATCGCTGGGACGGGAAACTACTGTGGAAGGATTCCTTTCTTTCTGGAATAGTTCTTGCTCCATCCATAGGTGACGTGGATGGTGACGGCAAAGTAGAGATAGTTGTTGCTGCAGGGACATATGTTTTTGCCTTAAATCCTTTGAACGGTAAGGTAAAGGAAAAAATAAATGTTGGGAGACCAGCTGTACCTAGCGTTGCTTTAACTGACATAAACGATGATGGCGCTCTCGATGGGGTGCTATGCTTAAACAATGGAGTAACTGCCGTTGACTTCAAGCACCAAAAAATCCTATGGACTAAACCATTAGGTTCAATAACTTTCTCATCACCCTCCATAGGTAAGGTCATACCTAACTCAAAGAAGCCGCAAGTAGTTGTAGGCACGCCCGGAGGGATATTTGTCTTAAACATAACGAACGGAGAAACACTTTGGAAATACCCGTACCTGCAAATCACTGAGGGTGCTGGCCCTATAATAGCCGATATCGACGGTGACGGAATAAACGAGATTATCGTGGGTGATGCAAGAGGTGTTTTTGTGGTTCTAAATACGGTTGATGGCTTGAAATACTATAAACACGTTTCGGGAGCAATAAGAGATCCGCCAACAATAGGGGATGCAGACAGTGATGGATTACCAGAAATATTATTTGGGAGTAGGGACCATCACCTCTATTGCTTGCACGGAAACGTAACGTACTTAAACAAATCTTCTGTGACATCATCAATCAAGGCCTCAACAACATACATAACATCACCTCAGCCTGTCTCAACCTTCATAACAACCTTAACCAAGAGTTCAACAACAACATTATTAACTACGGGAACAATTCAGGAAAAAACAATGAAAGAAATCAGCTCTTCGACAGCTCAAAGTACCCCACCGCCTTTCGCACCAAATCCCGGCCCCAACATACCCTTAATTATTGCTGTGGTGGTTGGTTCCATAATCTTCATAGGACTGACGTACTACTACACACGGAGGTAAAAGAAGGTTAAAGGATTTAACCAAAAAGTTATTTACAATAAATGCCATTCTCTTCCTGAGGTGCTATAATGAAGAAAGCCTTACTTGTACCTATAGCTTCAGTAATTTTGGCATTAGTCATTATGTCAGCCATGACTTCATTGAACGTTGGTGCCCAATCACTAGTTAGGTTCTATGCCCAAGTGGTTAAGTACCCTACACTAGCGTATCCTGAGCCTGTGGTTGCTGGCGGAAACATGACAGTAAGGATTATTCTATCAAATACTACAGAGCCAACGGGATTTACGTTAAGACTCTATAATGATTACAATACCTACGATCTTAACTTCGCTAGCGATGTCAACAAAATTAAAGCCACCTACAGTCCCTTATGGGGAGCCTGGATAGTTAACTTCACCATAGGTAAGGACATAAAACCGGGCTTCTACAGTTACGAGATAAAGTTTACTGCAGGAGGGAAGAACTACGATATTGTAATGCCCCATGCTGTATGGGTTCTTAAGAGCTGGCCTCACGCCCTCAAAATATTAGTTACTGGAGACACAAAAACACCTGCGGGCAGGCCATACTGGTTTGAGATGGTTGAAGAGGCTAACTTAGTTCACCCAGATCTATTCATATTTGATGGTGACGAAGTCGACAGACCAACAATGTCTTCAGCATGGAAGTACTTTATGGAGGGATGGCTTTCCCTAAACATACCTTCTTATGCGGTCATAGGTAACCATGAGTTCTCTCAGGCAAACGTCGCCCATATTTGGGATCAGATAATGGGTTACAGAAACTACACGGTAACCATTGGTAAGTTCCTGATTATTGGGTTGAACAGCGGCTTTACAGGATGGATTCCTATGGATCAGCTTAAGTGGGCTGAGAACGTGCTTAAGCATAACCCAGATAAGGTTAAGATAATGGTATGGCATCATCCACTATTTGGTTACAAGATAAGAGATGATAAAATAGCCGTGATTAAGGTTAACTCAACAAACGATTTCGATAAGTTATTCAAGGAAGGCTATATATATGGGAGTTGGAGTGATCATGAGGCTGAAGCGAAATACTTATTCACAATGATTCTTAAGTATGGAGTCCACCTAGTATTCACAGCACATACACACACAGACATAAACAACATGGTCATCTATAACGGCAGTAAGTACTACTTCATAACCATGTCTGGAGTTCCTTACGACGTGAGGGCAGGAGACAAGAGAGGCTTCAGACTCTTCTACATATACGATAACGGAACATTCACTGCTAACACCTTAACTTACCCCCCCGGCGCACCACTGAATCAATATCCAAACAGCATATGGATTGACTCAGGAGAAGGAGTAATTCCTTACATTCTCGGCTACCTGGATTATTACTATACACCAGCTAATGACGGAGCACATCATGCCGTCTCATTCAAAGCAATAAACCACCTAAACATGACGTTCCATAACATATTCATTCAGTTCAAGCTCCCTAAGGACACACCAATAAACAAATACAAAATAACACCGCAGCCCAAGAACTATACAATTATTGAAGGAAGCAAGTACTACTTCGTAAGGATTAATGGAGTAGATCTTAAACCAAACAGTGAAGTCACCTATACCATCTATTCAACTCAAGATAAGGATAAACCTAAGATAGCGGACGTTGAACTCACTAACCCTACAGGGAGTAAATGGTTCAAGGTAGTTGCTACAGCAACAGACAATGGGTGGGGAGTTAAGGACATCAGCTTAACCTACAATAAGGGTAATGGTTGGGAACCTGTGAAAATAGTTGACATAAATACTTGGGACTCCAACCATAATGGTGCAGCATCCTATACTTTCTGGATTAAGGGATTGACAAATGGAGCAAAAGTAAACATCACAGTAACTGACTTTGCTGGCCACACAACATCAAAGCTATACATATATTCATCCAGTAAGGGGCTAGTTCCTGCGACAGCTACGCAGACAACTACTTCATCACCCTCACCAACCACTACCTACACAACCACATCAACAACTACTTCGTCAACCACAACAACCACACAGACAACAACCACATACACAACCACGAGCCCAACAACGACCACAACAACCACATCATCGCCTTCACCTACTTCATCACCCTCACCAACCACTACCTACACAACCACATCAACAACTACTTCGTCAACCACAACAACGACATCATTTGCTACTCAGGTACCATCTTATGGTTTAACGACTTACTACTTAATAGGTGCTATAATTGCCTTAGTGGTGGTTGTTGGGGGCATAGTTGCTTATTTAATGAAGAAGAAATGAATTCTTTACTCTACAATTAACTTTAAACCCTATTTTTGGTTTAAAACTAAACAATCATTTCTCTCGCAAGTACCTCAGTATTTCTTTCCTTACCCCATAATACAGGCCTAGATAATCATCTAGGCTATCTATATCGCACCACATAACTCCCTCAAACTCAGCTACCTTAACCTCCACATACCTAGAAAGACAAGTTATTATTTCAGCTATTTTGGGGTTTGAGGCCATGCATTTCTGAATATAATTCATGACTTCCCGTGAAGCGCCAAAAACGCCCATATCTATCCAGTCCCAGCTTTTGATTTCCTTACTAATCACTAATTGATCACTTGCTCTCTTAATTTTGGTTGCTTCAGAAACATTAATGTACTTAGGTTTTCTGTCTCCAGCAACAACTAAGGATGCCCCCTCATTAAGTGTCCTCAACACACCCTCAATCACTCTTCTCTCATATAAATGATCCACTACCGTAATCACCGCTTTATTGCTGAAGGCCAACGAATGTTTGAGGGCCAGAAAAAAGGAATACCCGTTTTCAAGGAAAAACCTATAGTTATTGACGACCATGTATTTAGGAGTTATTTCTTTCATTATGGCTTCTGCTTCGTCCCTCCATGCAGGAGAGACTATCACCAATATAATGGGGATTCCTGAAGACTTCAGAGAGTTGGCCTGGAGAGAAAGTAATGGTTTACCCATGACCTTAACAAATGCTTTAGGTATGCCCCTACTGGCCTTACCTAACCTCCTTCCTCTTCCAGCAGCTAAGATAGCTCCTGAAATCAATCTAGGCCCTAAGTGATTTAGGTCCTTAACTTAAAAGTGATTGCCTGATTGATATACCATAATTCTTTACAGCGAAGCACCAGGTAAGACAGTATTTAATGCTCCAGAGTAAGTCATGATTCCCCTCATGATTAAGTCAATTATGTCGCTCTTACTTAAGCCCCTACTCATTAGGTAGAACTTTGTTGAGTCATCAACCTTCGTTACGGAAGTTGAGTGTTTGGCCGCCTTAACTCTACCTGACTCAAGCTCCAGCATGGGTATAGAGTAACCTCTTCCTGAATGGCCTAATATAGTTATTCTGGACTCTATTTCTGTATCTGAGTCAGTAGCCTCTTCAGTTATTCTTCCAACCCCTCTATGAATGAGGGTTGAGTCACCCTTAACTCCTCCCCTAACTTTAACCCTGCTCTTAGTTTTTGAGGCCTCATGGAATACGTTAGTTATTAAATCTAGTCTGCATCCCGCCTTAGTCATTGCTGAAGTAATTATGTATGCTTCTGATCCATCACCTCCTAATACAGAATCATATCTTTCGTGAGTCATTATTCCTCCGCCTGTCACTGTCTTAATAATTAGTTTTGCGTTTCTTGATAAGGCAAAAATTCTCCTACTAAATGAGGGAGCGCCCCACTTATGGATAGTAACTGCATAAAGGGTTAGCTCTGACCCAGCACCTAAGCTACCATCAATAATGAAGGTCTTCATCCCTTTTTCATTCCCTAAATAGTCAAGAACAACAACTGTTGCTTTAGCGCCATCTCCCACATTGATCCTTAAGTGATGCCCAACGTACCCCCTGCCACCGGCAGACAAGAGAGTTAGTAAGTTAGGTAGTCTAACCTCAGGCCTTATATTAATTTCCGCACCAGCAAACCACCTAAGAGCATGAAGTGCCTCAATCTTGGTCTCAGGTAATTTCTGAGGGACACGATTCCATACCCTCTTTATCGATAGTGAGTCGCTGCTCACTTTAGGTATGTTCGTGTCGAGCCTACCCCTAAGCTCTATGGTTGGCTTAATTCTCCTTAATGGTGCTGGCAGGTTTTCCGAGTAAGCCGCTTCTAGAGTTGTAAGGTAGGGAGTGAAGAAAGACCACTCAGTATACTTCTTAACTGTCGGTGAGTCGCTCAATTCTTGATACGGAATGTTCTTAATCAATTCATTAACTTCCTTCAAAGTAAGCATTACCCTATCCCCCCAATCCTTTTGAACTCCACCTGAATGACTGATCTAAGGACTGTCGCATACTCGAAAGGTAGCTTGACTAGTATGTCATCCAAGAAGCCTAACACAGCTAAGGATTTGGATTCATCTTCACTTAAGCCCCTACTCATTAAGTAGAATAGCTGTTCCTCACCTAATTTGCCTGCTGTAGCTTCGTGAGTGACGTTAGATGTGGCCTCATCAACCTGATTGTGTGGGTAAGTGAATGACTTGGATTTATCATCAAGAATTAGTGAATCACACTCAGCGTGAGCTAACGAATTCTTAGCTCCCTTTAGCACCTTTATCAACCCTCTATATACGCTTAAGCCACCATTAGCGCTTACGGACTTACTGATTATTCTTGACCTAGTGTCTGGAGAGACATGAACCATCTTTGCTCCACCATCCTTTATGTAGGGCCCGTTAGCTATGGTTACAAGAATCGCTTGGCTGGATGAACGTTGACCCTTAAGTACAGACATAGGGTATTCGTAACTGATTTTACTTCCTAGTGACCCAGCAACCCAATCAACTCTAGCTCCTTCCTCAACAATCGCTCTCTTATTTCCGAAATTAATTACGTTCTTACTCCAGTTTTGGATTGTGGTGAATTTTACTGTTGCACCAGGGTGAGCATAAATCTCAACCATTCCGTTATGGAAGGAGTAACCCCTATAGATTGGGGCTGCACAAGCCTCGATGAAATTAACGTAGGAGTTTTTGTCAGCCACTATTATTGTGTGCTCGAACTGGGCCTCTAAGGGTCCACCAATCAGGAAAAGAGCCTCTAAGGGCTGGGGTATCTTGACACCTGGAGGAACGTAGACGAAGGCACCGCTACTCCATAAAGCCGTATGTAGGGCAGCGAACTTATGGTCCGTTGGAGGAAAAACCCTTCCGAAGTACTTCTGCACTAATTCAGGGTATTTCTTTACTGCCTCATCGGTTGGAAGCATAATAACTCCTTTCTTAGCTAACTCTTTTTTTAGGTTACTATATACCGACTCACTATCGTATACGGCATTAACTCCTGCAAGGATTTTGGCTTCCTGTTCCGGGATTTTAAGCAAATCATAGTACTTCTTGACGTCCTCAGGCACTTGAGACCAGTCATTAACTGCCTTGACTCCTGCCCTAGCGTAGAGGGCTAGCTCATTCAAATCTATGGCATCAATACCAGCAACCCATTTAGGCATTGGTAGTTTCCTAAACCATTTTAGTGCGTTAAGCCTTAATTCAAGCATCCATCTGGGCTCCTCCCTAACCTCGCTGATTTCCTTAATCAGGTCTTCATTTATTTCGCCCCTCAACTTAATATCGTACTTAACGTTATGGGCTTCACCAAGAAAACCTAGTTCCTCAGCTGACTCAAGGCCTTTCCTTATGTTAATGCTCATTCTTATTTCCTCCATTCAGGAACTTATATCCTTCATTCTCTATCCTTTCAGCTAATTCACTACCCCCCCTAGCAACTACTTCGCCCTTATGGAGTACCGTAACAATATCGGGCTTTACATGCTTCAGAAGTCTCGCATAATGAGTTATGAGAAGTATTCCCTTACCCTTCTTCCTGAATGACTCAATTATTTCAGCAACAGACTTAACCCCGTCAGCATCAAGGCCTGAGTCTGGCTCATCAAGGATAACTAACTTCGGTTTTAGTAATAATGCCTGAAGTAACTCACTCCTCTTTTTTTCTCCACCGCTGAAGCCTAAATTAACTTCCCTACTCAGGTGTTCCTTGTTCAACCCAACCTTTCCTAAATATTCGTAAACCTCCTTCATTAGTGGGGGAGGTAAGGGCTTGCTTAAGTCGGTTTGACCTATTTTCTTGTTTAGAACCGTAACCAAGAAAGGACTCACTCTAACGCCAGGTATCTGTGGGGGCTCCTGAAGAGCTAAGAAAATGCCTAACCTAGCTCTCTCATCAGTACTTAAGCCCAAAATGCTTTTCCCTTCAAAAAATATGTCGCCAGACATAACTTCATATTCTTCCCTACCCATGATTGTGTACGCGAGCGTAGTTTTTCCTGACCCATTAGGGCCCATTAGTGCATGAATTTCTCCAGACTTAACGCTTAATGAAATGCCTCTCAAGATCTCAATGCCCTTAACCCTCACCCTTAGATCTCTTACTTCTAACATCCTTTAACCCTGTTAAAGCTTAGTAATTAAGGCTTAAAAATTTGGTGAATACCAACCCACTAAGCTAGCAAACCCGGGTAAGCCCTAATTAATATATATTCCCCTACAACAGTTAATGCCATCCCAACAATAACCGCCGGTTCAGGAAATTGATTGAATATTAATGAAGCCAGTAATGATGCGCCTGCAGGCTCACCCAAAGCTATTGAGCTAACAACATGGGCTGGCATAAATTTAATCAAGTAATTCATTACTGTATGCCCACCAAGCATTGGAATTAGGGCTAAAGCAGTCATGAAGACCCAACCGACGGGTTTGCCAGGAATTAATGAAGCACTCACTACTAAGGAGTAAAGAAGAAGTGTTGCTGAGGCAGTAGAGTAGGTTATTGAGGCATACTCAAAAACGTTCAGACTTTCCCTACTGTACTTACCTAAAAGAAAATAACCAGCTGCTAAGCCGGCACCTATTAACGCTAGTGAGGCCCCAAATAAGTCCTTACTGGAAGAAACTGTTGGCGAAAGCGTGATCAAAACACCTATGAACGACACGCTCAGTCCCAATATCCCCTGCTTTTTTACTGTGCCTTCCTTCATTAAGGACTCGACTAAGGCCGAAATTAGTGGGTAAGTGACCACTAAAGTAGTAGATAAAGGAATAGATATGATGAATAATGACTCCATCCACGTAAGGAAATGGAGAGCTAGGAAAAAACCAGCCGTAAAGGAAGCCAAAAATACCCTCCTATTTATAGGCTTTCTCCAGCCACCAGTAATTACGGATAACCCGTAAATTACTGGTAAAGAAAGAGTCAGCCTCCAAAAGGCGCACTTAATTGCTGACTCACCAGAACCAACAACCAAGATCGCCGATGAGGAAATACTAGCCCAAGCTACACCAATAAGTAAGTAATGTAAGCCCCTCAAAACATTCATCCTCTTAATCGTTAGTGTATAGGAGTAACTTCAGTGCTTTAGTTACCTCCTCCTTAGGAAGGCCATCAGCACCCATAACTTTTAGAGCGGCCCCCACTGTAGCTAGCGACAACGTTTTCCTTAAATGAGGTGATTTAATATCAATAATTCCTGCAGCTATAAGATAAGCAAGTAAGGCAACCGTGTGTTTACATAATATGAACCTGCTGAATAAAGGAAAAACTATTGGTTCAGGCAATTCCTCAAAACCTAAAGCCTTCACGGCCTTAACGAATTCCCTATCTGCTTTTGATGCCGTCATGATTGCGTCCTCGCAAGTGCACTTCATTCCGTAAGGCCCTACTTGAGTTATATGAAATTCCTCATCAGGAGGAATACCAACAGGTATCTTAACTTCGATACCATCTGGCGTTGAGACCTTAACCAAGCGAAGAGGCCCTTTCTCAAGGAATTTAGTGGAGGCAATAACTGCTGTGGCTCCTTCACCCTTAATAATTATTGAGCCAACCTTATCTCTGGCTTTAATCACTATTCTTGAAGCCCCCGCAAACCTAACCCTAATAAAGTCATAAAGGTCATTACTTGCCCAACCCTTAACCTCATCAATAACTAACTTCTTCACTTTCCTTAGAGCCTTCCTCCATTCCTTAGGGGTTACTGAACTTCCTTGGCTTTCTTCACCCAATTTAAGGCTCCACATACTTACTTCATAAGCATAAATAAACACACCTAAATTCACGATCAAATTATTGACTGAATACTTAAGAGATAGATTAAGGAGAGTGTCGCCGTAACGATTACTGCAGGAACCATATACTTGTAGGAGGACGTGACAGACCTTTTAAAGTACTGTGAAGTATAAACAAGGCATAAGTGTGCGGGGGAACCCACATAGAACATATATGCAGACACAAAGATTATTGAGGCATCCACTAGCGTTAGCTTTATCATGCTGGAAACGACAGGTACTGTGAGAACTATTCCCGTAAGTGTTGACCCAGCAGCTAAGCTAAGTACGGGAGGTAGGGCTGCCTCAATAATCTTTGGGGATATGCCTGAAGAGGTAGCTAAAGAAGTGATTGCATCAGTAGCCCCAGAAACAACCATTGACCTCTGAAGAAATATAATCGAGTAACCAGCAAGAATCACTCCAGCAACCCTCCAATTAATCACTGAGTCCAGAACAACTGTTTTCTTAAGGCCACTCAATAACGCTAAAGTCATGTAACCTAAGAAAACGCCTATAGGCATCCCAAAAATACCTATCAGCTGATTAAGAGTTATTGCAGCTACAATAGCAATAATTAAAGGTGCTGAAACCTTAAGGAGTGAGATCCCTTCAGGTCTTCGCTCCTCCATTACTTTGCGGTTCTTCTTTAAGACCCTCCAAGTTATTGTTGCGCCAACCAAAATCATTATTGCAGCTACAGGGACCTGTATAGAAGCTATCTCAGCCACACTAAAACCAGTCATTGCTGAAGTAGTTATTAACTCGGTGCCTAACGGGTAAAAAAGAAATATCGTGTGTCTAAACCACACATTAGCAAAAATCATTAATTCAGGCTCCATATTCACTACAGAACCTATTCCTTCAACCACGGGTGCAGACATTAAGGCACCCCCAGACACAGGCATTAAACCTATGACTGCAGGTATAATAACTAAACTAGCTAGAGGGCTCCTTAACTTATCCATTAACCCCCTCCCCATAGATAGCATAAATCCTGTAGCCCTATAGAGCTCTGCAAAGGAAGCAACCATTAAGCTCATAACCATTAAGTACTGAGCTTTAGTATCAAGAGCAGTCCCTACTAATGCCCTTACTATTAAGTAAGGGTTAGAAGCAAAAATTAGAGCTAAGCCCCCAATAAAGAGAGAAATGCCTACATAAACCCCCAACCTAATCATGATTATTATCCCTGCAAACACTAGGACAATAACTAATGCGTTCATCACGACCGTTGAGTAATAGGTAATAAACTTAAGAACCTTCCTTTTCTGCTTGAGGGAAGCTCACAAGTTAGTTAGTGCCTAAATGACTTTTCCTTAAACTAAGCTTTACCACCTAAGCATTTACTGAACAGGATTCTTCTCAATAATCTCTCAATCCCTTCAATACTTACTACACCAACAATTTTTCCTTCCTTAATGACGGATAAAGCATCATATTTTTCAAAAGTAATTCTCTCTATCACATCAGTGAGTCTAGTGTTTGAGTCAATTACAGGTATTTTTGATGTTATGTCGCTTATTCTCTTTCTTAAGCGACCTAAGTAAATAGGGATTAATGCTGCCCTAATATAACTTACCTCGCCAGCTTCATCAACGGTTAGGACGTACGCATACTTTCTTGAGCACTTAAGCAATGCATCAGTTATGTTATATTCAGGAGAAATAATGCATGCAGGCTCAACACACTCCTCTGCAGTAGCGGCTTCCAGAAATTTCCTTCCTTCATCACACATCATTGTAATCATTAAGGAAGTTCTTGCCCTAGGGCGATCATAGCTAGTTGCTGGCTGAAGGAAGTGAAGAGAGGTATAAGAAGTAAGAACATAAGCAGTTATTGCTGAAATAGATGCCGGAATTACTGCAGGAGAACCACCTACCTCTAACGCGAGAAGTATCGATGTAAGAAGTACTTTATTACTTGCTGAGAAGGTACCTGCTATACCACAGAGCTCCAGCAATACCGGATATGGTAGGCCTAAGGCTTTCCC
>JALWQN010000087.1 GCA_027083115.1 Desulfurococcales archaeon | reverse complement strand
CTGGCCAGGTAGGTTCTTGTTAAAGACAACGACCACCACATTATTTCTGCCTCTTGCGTGAGGCCTAATGATTTTCCCTAGGTAGGAGTTACCGTGGTTGTCCTTAACCTTCACCTTAGCACCCACCAAGTTATCCACTTTCTTACCGACGAAATCAATAACCCTAATGAGGACTTGATTAACGTACTGCGTGTTCGGTCCTCTCCTATAACCCAGCACTATCCCCACACCTAACTGAACGCTTTTTCTCTTGCCAGGCATTGCCTAACACCATCATCACTTCCGAATACCCCCTTATAAATTTCCGCGTATCTAAACACGAAACATTTAATGATTGATGAGGAAGAAGTTATTTTATTAAGCGTTGAGTGAACTTACCTTAATGGCTGATGATGAGTACTCGGCAAGAAGGTGATTGATGCCTTATCAGAGTTACGCTGAGGTAATTCTCATTCACTACTTAAGTTACTCCAAACATACTTTATCACTAACTCCAGCTCCTTCAGGAGCTTATCACTAACTCCTTCAGGAAACTTTATCTCGGTGACGTAACCCTTCTTCTCAACAACCTCGTAATTGCTGACGCTCCCTGAACTCCTTTTGTCCTCAAGAACCTTAAGAAGGAATGACTTAACATACGGGTCGTCCTTAGGGAGTCCTTCAGTAAAAATTATTCTTAGGCCCTCCTTGCTCTCAACCACGTTAGCCAGGATATCTCCGTCCGAAGCAATGACCTTAACTGTAGTTCTTGGGATCCCCTTCCTAACTTCCTTCATCCCCTTCCCTTCCTTCAGCAGGCTGTAGATACCTTCTAGGTTATTGAGTTCTTCTTTTATCTCCTTTATCCTGTTTCTTAACCACTCAAGCAACTCATCCCTGCTGGCTCTGTTTTCGGTCAGGACCCACCACCTAAGTGAAGTAATCTAGAAGTGTTCTCCCTTTACTCCTGCGTCCTGAATTAACAGATGTTACTTGCTCCCCCAACCTTACGTATTCCATCTCGAGGTTTCCCTTAAGTTTAGGATTATATAGTGCTGCCGCCGGATGATATGTGGGTAAGACCTTAACCCGCAGGCCAAGAACCATAAGATCGTGCACTTTGCCCCTTGCCCTAGTGACGCCGTACCACCTGCCACCACCTAAGTACTCAATCACGTACCTCCCTGAGTGATTCCCTAAAGTAACGATCACTTTAGGCGAGATTAATTTAATTATTCTGTTTGTGTGTCTCGAGCACTTCATTATTTCTTCAGGTTTAGGGTCCCTGTTGTTCGGTGGCCGGCACTTCACTACGTTAGTGATGAAGACATCCTCGCGCTTAAGTCCTGCCTTACTCAGTAATTCATTCAGGTACTTGCCTGCAGCACCCACGAATGGCCTCCCAGTCTCATCCTCCCTCCTGCCTGGGGCCTCACCAATCAACATCACTTCTGCATTCAGCGAGCCTTCCCCAGGGACAGGGTTTTTCCTGAATTTATGTAGGGGGCATTCCTTACATTCCTTAACGGCCTCCACAATATTTAGCCATTCACTACTCTTATCCATGAGGACCTACCTGAGTAATTCTCCCAAAACTTAGCTATCACTAAACATCAAAAACTACTTCTTTAGCGGTGTAGCAACAAGTACTGAATGATGCTTGGCTATTACCTTAATTGCTCCAGATGACTCCAGCTCCCTAATGACTTTCCTAGCTAGCGAGAGCCTAATGTTTAATGTGTTAGCTAATGAGTAAGGAGTTATCACGTCCATCTCGCTAATAGCTCTTAAGGTTCTCTTAATTAATGACTCGCTCAATTCCTGGTAGGAATGACCTCTTCTCTCGCTCTTCTTAGGTTCCTCAACAGGTTTAGGTGCTGGCCTACTTCCCCTTCTTGACTTACCTTTCGCCAAGCTTTTCACCACTAACCACTGAATACCCAACCAAAATATTAAGGTTATTGCATTAACTAATTTCTCAGGAACCATAATGCATTAGTGAGTAATTCAACCTGAATTACTTCTGCTATCGCCTGAAAATAAAGTAAATATTACTTACTTTAGGAAGCTATTCCTTAAAGATCTCGCCAGTAACAACATCTATGCCCGCTCCTCACCCTCAGCCTATATGTTTTCTCGGGTATGGAGCCTTTCTAAGGTTACTTATATCCAGCCATTTCTATGACACCATTATCCCCTAAGGCAGACAAGTGATGGTAGAGTGTAGTCCTAGGTAACTCAATACCTCTCTTAGTTAGTTCGCATATATTTTGTGAGGTTGAGACTGGAGTGATTAACTAGTTGATGAGAAAGAAGTAATTAAAGAATAACTCTATTTATTTTTGGTAATTCATCATAAGCCATCCCGGTTGTTTTCAGGTGAGTAGGAAATGGAGGTTTAGTCTTTTAAGGTAATGTAGGGCTGAGGCATTATGTGGTGAGTGTTTTGAGGTTAGTTACTGTTAAGGTTCCTGAGCTATATCTTGAAAGCATAGATGAGTTAGTTAGGGATGGCAGGTACTCGAGCAGGTCGGAAGTTATTAGGACAGCTATAAGGGACTTGCTTAGGAGGGAATTATGGACTCCTCAAGAGGGTGTTGGGAGAAGGGTGAGTGACGGAGTAAGGAACTCATTAATTAAGAGAGTAGTTCTTAATCCGCCTTAAACACCTTATAAGGCTTTAAACCCTAAATCGATTAGGCGATGAGGAGGGCTGGTATTCCTGAATGATGAAGTGAGTTACCAGAGCGGAGCCGTAGTTTCTGAGGGTGACTTAGTTCTTCTCTATATTGATGAGAGAAGAACTAAGCTATTTAGGGCAATTAAGGGCAAGAGGGTCAGCACCGATAAGGGATATATCCAGACAGACGACGTAATTGGTTTACCGTGGGGTTCGCAAGTAACTCTATCGACGGGCTTCAAGGCCTACTTACTTAAGCCGTTAATTCATGACTTAGTAATGAAGTCCTTCAGGAGAGTCACTCAAGTAATATACCCTAAGGATCTATCCCTAATCGTTTTTCTTTCGGGTGTGGGTCCCGGCTCAAAAGTTCTTGAGTCCGGGGTTGGGACAGGATTCCTGACAGCCACACTAGCCCATTACGTGGGTGATGAAGGAAAAGTATACGGTTATGAGGTGAGGGAGGAGTTCGCTAAAACAGCATTGAGGAACCTGCATCGCGTAGGCCTCTCAGGCAGGGTGAGGATTAAGGTAAGGGACGTTAAGGAAGGAATTGATGAGGGCAATCTAGATGCTGCATTCTTAGACCTTCCAGACCCATGGAGCGCTCTGAAAGTAGTTTGCGGGGCCCTCAAGTCTTCAGCCCCTGTCCTCATTTTCGTGCCTACATTGAATCAAGTGATTAAGGTAACTGATAAGGTCATTAAGGATGGGTACCCACAACTAAAAATATATGAAGTCCTATTGAGGGAGTACCAGCCATCACCTGATGCTTTAAGACCGAAGAACATGCCTTCCTCCCACACGGGCTACGTAGTTTACTTTAGGTGCCTTAAGGTTAAGGCCTGAATTTACTTAGGCCAGGTTCTTCAGTCCCCTTAACTATCTCTTCCGCCGCTTTCTCAGCTATTGATTGGCCTGCTGAGAGGCCGTAGTCATTGAATCCGAAGGCATAATATATTTTCCCGTTATACTTCCTGCTCCACCCAATTACTGGGTAACCATCGGCAGTGAAGTCATTATATGCTCCCCAAGCCCTCAGGACGTTAACGTACTCCATGGAAGGAAGTAGATCAACAGTTATTTTGCTTGCCTTAATCAGGAAGTCGAGATTATCCTCAACACTTAACTCGGTATTTCCCCACCCTAAATCATCAATAGTTACTACGTATTCCGACCTAACTGTCTGGAGGAACCTGTAGGATTCCCTAAACACCCTCACTGTTGGTTTATGCTTGTATTTGAAGGGCTCGGTCACGAAGCCAGCTGCAGCCCTAGGTGTTACTTCAGTTCTTAACTCCTCACCTAATTCCTTAACGAACTTAAGTGACGCTGCACCCCCAGCTATAACTACTGCGTCACTCTTGAACTTCCTGCCGTCTTCAGTGATTGCTTCCACTGTGTCGTGCCGTGTCCTTAATGAGGTTACCTTAGCCTTGGTGTGCGTTTCTGCCCCCCTCAACCTAGCTAAAGCTATGTAGTTCCATGTGAGTGGGTGAGGCATGACCTTCAGGTCTTTAGGCGTTACGTAAGCACCATAGATCCTCAATGTATTTAGTATTGGTAGCAAATCCATTAATCTGTTAGGATCCCTGTACTCAATGACTTCAGCTCCTCCCTCCCTCCAGACGCTAGCTAACTCCCTTAACTCATCGAATTCTTCCTCATTCCTTGCTACAGCTATGTGGGGGCTTTCGTCATCCATCATCCTGCAGGCAAAGGGAACCCTCTCTTCACACCCTACCCTCTTAACTTCCTGAAGGAGCTCCATGCTCTCTAGGGCCTCCCTAACCAACTCAGGCTTTCTTTGCTGAGCGGTTAAGGACCCTGTTGACCTGCCAGTCGATCCGTATGTGTAGAACCTTGCCTCAAGCAATGTGGTTTTTACGCCTTCATCAGCTAGCTTGTAAGCGATTACTGCGCCAATCAATCCTCCACCAATAATTAGTACCTTCATTCCTTTCTTACCTCTTTAGGCATTTTAGCGAATACACCTATTGGTGTTGGTTGGAGTGGGGCTCTTCTCTTAGGGAGTAATTCGTCAGCACTTAATTGAGTACCTACTGACTTACCTAGTGAGTAAAGTACCTTCTGGAGGTGCTGTAAGCATGCCCTACCCTGACAGTAGCCTGTTGTTGCTGAGGTAATTCTTCTGTACGTGTTTATGTCTGTAGTTCCTAAGAACTTAACCATCATCTCGAAGGCCTTCCTCATCTCATCATCGGTTACGTCCATACATCTGCAGACTATTGTTGGTTCTTTATTCTTAGGGTCACTCGCCTTTAATCACCTCCAGGTACTTGGCGTGAAGCGCGTACTGCTTAGGCACTAAAACGTTAATGACTATTGTGCCGAACTTAACGCTCTTAATGACTGAGTAAACCTCACCATCACATAAGTAATTATGGCCTCTATCATAAACCCTAACCCTATCTCCCCTCTTAGGCACTGGAATCATTTCGTAAGGTATGGATACTAAGGCAATATCGTTACGTTTCAGCACCTTCCTACCGAAAGACATGTTGACTAAGGTTATCGCTAAGCCCGGACATGCCTGAACACATAGGGTGCATCCAGTGCATGCTTCCCACTTGACTTTAGGTGGGTCATTCATTGAGGGCATGATTATTGCTCCTGTAGGGCATACGTCCCGGCATGGTGTGCAAGGGATTTCCTCAATATCATCAATTATGGGGACAGCCCTAGCTTCAAGGATTCCGTCGGGGGGTATGTTTCCTGCTTTCTTTAAGTCATCAAGCGTCACGTATCCTGAAGCCAGAGTCTTTTGCCCTTCAATCTTTCTTTCTTCTGATTTGGTCATCGAGCACATCACCCTACTGAATAAGTACCTTATTTAGTCCCTCCTTAATTCTTCTGTAGTGGGGACCTGACCTGAAGGTCTCAAGCCACCTAAGGGACTCACTTCTTTCTGTCCTTAAGTCATCCCTACCTAAACCAACTTTCTCAGCTGCCGAAATGCCCGCGACCACGCCCTCCATCATTGCTGTAGATGCTTCCTCAATGCTTGACACGTCACCAGCTATGAATACTGAAGAAGCAGTGGTTTCTAGGTACTGAGTTCTTAAGGGGACGTAACCACCTAATTCAGGGACGAACTTTATTTTTGCCCTCATTAACTCAAGTAACTCAACACTAGGGCTTAATCCAGTAGCCAACCAAACACCATCAACCTCAACATCTCTCTCACTACCGGGAATCGGCCTGAATCTCTCGTCAACTTCATAAATTACTGCGCCCTCAACCCTCCCGTTACCGTATGCCTCCTTAATTGTTGTCCTCATAAGTATGGGGACCCCCATCCTCCTTATCTTGCTTGAGTGAACTAAGTAAGCGGCGCTCTTAGGTGCTATATCGATAACTGCTTGCACGTCAATACCTGCTTGAAGGGCTTGGTAAGCAACGATCACGCCAACATTACCTGCACCAACAATTAAGGGCTTGTCAGCCGGCCTAACACCGAATATATTCATTAATGTTTGGGCTGCACCAGCACCCATAACCCCAGGTAAGTCATCCCCGGAGAAAATCAGGTTTCTCTCCATAGCGCCAGTAGCTACTATGTAGGCCTTAGCCCTAATAACTAAAACACCGAATTCATTAACTGATTTAGCCTGGTAAGCAATCAGTAATCCCTCCCTACGGAAGTAACCTATGACTTGGGTCCTTAAGTAAAGGTCTATGTTCTCCCTCTCCTTAACCATGGAGACAAGCATCCTAGCTATATCTACGCCCCTCATACCTGCATAGCTTTCCTTAGTGCCGAAGAACTTATGTGTCTGCTTAGAGAGCTGACCACCAGCAACAGGCGACTGATCCAACACAGCAACCCTAGCGCCCGCATCAGAAGCTTTTAAGGCGGCCTTCAGCCCAGCAGGACCAGCACCGACAACAACCACATCATAACTTAATGAAAGCCTCTCAACCCTCAACCCCTCCTTAGGGGAAGGCAACTCCATATCGTGATTAGCTTCCCTCTCAACAACCATCCCATCCTCAACAGGGGTAATACATGTCCGGACGTGAGGAACCCCATTAACCCTCATCATACACTGAGAACACTTACCGATCATGCAGAAAGGCCCCCGAGGCCTCAACAACCTAGCACTATAATTAAACTGCAAGACACCAGCAGCATACAAGGCAGCAGCAATAGTCTCGCTCTCGAAAGCAGGGACCTCCTTGCCCTCAAAGAAAACCCTTACTCTACGACCCCTGTCAAAACTCAATATGGGGTGCTCATAAACCCTTCTATCAATCTCCTTCATTAATTCAGTCCCTCACAATCTTTTTGCTCTGAGTAAATAAAATAAATTTAGTCTTATCTAAAAATATTCTAAACTAAACCAAAAATAATTTGTTTAGGATTACCTAGTTATTCAACAGCAAATTAGTTACTCCATTAAAGACAAAGGTCATTTTCGTAAAGTGCTTAACATGGTTTTAATCATTCCGTTTTTGGGTAAGAAAAACTTGACCAGTATGTAGGTAATTAGTTCAATAACTCAAAGCTAAAATCGCAACCATAGAGGAATAACTTTAATCGTTATTTCTTAAGTTATGTTGGTGCGATTAAGTGCTGGATGTGGTAGTGTTTGTTGCTGATACTTTAAGAGCTGGAGCCAAAGTTATTGAGGAGGCGTTATCTAATCACGGATTCAAATTATATAATAATGCAATAACCCCTTCCCCATGGACTTTCCCTGCTCATGCATCAATGTTCACAGGCCTATACCCTCTACTGCATGAAGCCCACGAAGTCCCTAAAGATAAAGAACAATTAGCGAAATTAAGACTGAAGCGTAAGAATGTTTTATCCCAAAAGCTTAAGGGAGTTGGGTACACTACTTACTTGCTGAGCGCTAATCCGCTAATTGACCCTAGCCTTGGTTTCACAGGATTTGATAACTTCCGCTCATATTTTCGCTATTATGATCCTTACACCATTTTACGGGATTTTACTTTCTTAAACATCTCTCAGAAAGAGTTTGAATACCTTAAAGTACTAGAAAAAGAGGTAGGGAACTCTAGACTAAGAAAAGTGTTGGCATTACTAAAAAGGAGACAATATAAACTCCTAGCTAAGAGAGTGGCTTGGAGAACTATTGGAAATGCTCACCGCATATATAGATCAATATCTGGATGGCCTCTTGAGAAGGGTTCAAAGCAAATCTTCAGAGAGCTCAAGAAAATTCTCCTAACTGAACAAGGCAACCCTAAATTTATCTTCGTTAACGTTATGGAGATGCATGAGCCATATTATTCAAGTGATAATCCACCAAGGTTCATTGCAGATGCCTTAAAGCTAGGTAAAGTGGATCATGCTATTAAGCAAAGATGGAAAGAAGGATATCAAAAAGAGGCAGAACTCATAAAGAAGAGAGTTTTGGAGTTTATTAATTTCCTTAAAAAGTATGGGCTTTACGATAAGGTATTAATTATTTTAACTAGCGATCATGGGCAGCTCTTAGGCGAGCATAATGCAATAGGCCATGGCATTTTCCTATATGATGAACTTCTCCGTGTTCCTTTACTCATCAAAGCCCCAGAAGGGTATGTCATGCTGGAGCCGGAGGAAGTGAGCAATAAATACTATACTCATGTTTATTTGAAAGATCTTATACTTGGTATAATTAATAATGACCCTAGAGTTGTTGCTAAAGGCTTTGTTAATACGGTATTTGCAGAATCTTATGGTTTACATATAGATATTAGGAGGCACTTGTCTCCTAAAGAATGGGAGAGAATTGCTGAAATCTATGAGAAACATAAAGTAGCAATATATTTCAGGAACTGCAAAGGCGTATTTGATGTCTCAGGCTGGAAGTTCGAGAATATTAAGTGCTATGGTGGGGAATCAATAGAAGATATAAAAAAAGAATTGCAAAGAAAGGTTGCAAGCTTCTTGAATATGGGGTTAGGAATGAGAAAGTTCAAGGGAATCCACTCTCTTTTTGCAAAAAGCCGTATGTAATCTAGCACTATTTCCTAAAAATAATTATTTGTATGTCTTAAGATTTTGCTGAAGTTAATTTTTCATTTATCTGTAAGAAGTTCTCAATAAAGCCGGTGGTTGTTAACGAAATTAATGTAAAGTATGCGTAATAAATAATTTATTATATTGATTCGTAAGCAAAGAGATAACTACACTAGTTTTATGGAGGAAGGGTAGGATGTTAAGTGGAGCTATTTGCAATAAAGAAATTTGGAGAGTAACATTCTTCTTAGGGTCTCTTCTCCTAAAACATATGCTAAAAATATTTAGAGTAGGAGACATATACATCCATACAGCTAGAATAGAGCCTTTTTGGTTTAGCATTCTTGAGGCGTGGCAGCTGGTATTCCTATGAGTGTTCCTTGATATGGGGGCGTACGAAGTAGCTGACAGAAACTTGCTCGTGTTTGAACCAAAAAAACTATAAGGAACTCGAGAACTGATTTTATCTTTAGCTAAAGGTAGGGAACTCCTTGAGAAATAATCGAGGCATCCCCTTGAGAGATCAAAAGCTTTTACTTGTCGAAGGACTGAATTAGAGTATCTGGGTATTTACAGTAAAATAGCGTAGTATAAATTTAAAATAATAATTTAAGCTAATTGTAGAATGTATGCCAGGAGGCTAAAGTGAAATATACTGTAGTCGTGCCTAGTTTCCATTCGTCTCGGTTACTTATGGAGGTAGTTAAAGGGATCAAGAAAAGTGTCTCTAACGCCAGAAAATATCATGGTTGTTTAGCATTAGTGATTTTAGACTATGGAAGTGATGAAGAAATCCTGAACTCGATTGGGAAAGAAAGATTCTGCAGAATTGAGATTATAAGGTTGAGGAATGATAAAGGACTTCCTGGAATGAGGAATCTAGGATATCTTATTTCGAAAAGCTTAGGGGCCGAAGCCATTGTGTATGTTGATAATGATGTAATTCCCTCAAAAGAAACGTTTAAGATGTTATTAGATGCTTTGGAGACGAAAGCTTCCTTTGGGTTAATAGGTGCATGCCTAAGAGATTTAAAGGGGGGAGTAAGATATGGTGCATTACTTGATATATCAATGTTTTCCCTTACATTAAGCAAAAAGCCCTTAAGGATATTCGATAAGAATTTGTCCTTCACTTCCTACGTTTCTGGAGCATTGTTTGCTGTAAAAATAGAAGCCCTTAATAAAATAGGTGGTTTTAGCCCTGATTTTCCATTCTGGTTTGATGATGTTGATTTTAGCCTAAGGGTGCTTAAATCGGGATACCTGATCGCAAATTTGTGCAAGGCTTGCGCATTGCACATGCATGGACTTTCTAGAAGGGAAATGCATGCCGTTCTTAGGGCAAAAAAAGAGATAAGAAATTCAGTGAGAGATCGAATAAAGGCTCTGATAAGGTTTTACCCATATGCAGATATGGTGGAAGGGATGTACTTGCTTATAATAGACATGCTAAGGCTATTTTTTGCCTCCGTACTAAGGAGGAGAGACCCTATTGAGAGATTGAAAATTCTTATGGGACTCCTAGGGTTTGTAGATGGGCTGTTAATTGGAAGGAAAAGCCAAAGGCACACTCTTCAGAATTCTAATTCTTTGGAGAGATTAATGCTTAGAATATCCAAACAGGCTGTCAAAGTTAGAATATTAAAGAACTTTAGATTTGCTGAGGTATGAACCTTAGGATGTAATTTAAAACTAAATTTTGTCTATTTGTATTCTCCAAGCTCAACAATATTATTGTATCGTAATAAGGAAATTATTTATCAGACAGGAGTTATATTGACAACTTTAATAAATACGTTAGCAACAAATGACCTATATCTACGTAGATCCTATAATTTAGGATGTTATTCTTGATATTTCACTAAGAGGTTGTTCCTTTTGTAAACTAAAGTTTTTGAGATTAGCTAAGACGGATTCCTTATCCACTGAATTACAAAGCATGTTTCTATTCTCTCTTCTCATTCTTCTGTGCATGAATAAATAGAGTGTTTAATTTTGTTTTTATATTATTTAGCTTAGGGATTATTATAATTCCTCAGGTAGGTAAAGAAAAGTGAAGGTGCTCTTAGTAAATAGTACTTTTGGCAAAAGAGCTAGCGGTAGTGGCAATCATGTGTATACTTTATGGAAATACCTCAAACATAAAATCGATTTTGTCGTTTGGCATACCGGGAACATCGGGTACATAAATTTGCCGAAGATGAAGAACTTTACTTTTTATTTTAGGGCTAAGCTAAAGGAATTTCCTGATGTAGACATAATTCATATTCACAATCCAATGTTGGCTGGGCTCTTCAGAAAGAGGAAGGTAAATATACTTACTATCCATGGAGATTATAGAACCGAATACAGAATGAAGTACGGGTTGCTTGCTAAACTCATTACCAGTTACTTAGATAAGCATGTTATGAGAGCTGATGTAGTAACCTGCGTATCCCCGTATTGGGCAAAGCTATATGGTTGGCAGTGGATTCCCAATATGGTGGAGTTAGATGAGATTAGTAAGATAGAGCCCTCAGAGGAGAGATATATATTATTTGTGGGAAGGGATGACCCCATAAAAGATTATCCTCTATTTAGGAAAATAGCTGAAGAGGCATTCAGAAAATACAGTATCAAGTCGTTGGCCTTAGGTCCTAAAAGGACGGACACTGAGTTCCTTAAACACGCTAAAGTGAGTTGGGAGAAAGTTATAAGCTATATGAAATCAGCTTATGCGCTAATTATAACATCTAAGCAAGAGGGCATTCCCTCAGTACTCCTTGAGGCATGGGCTAGTGGGTGTCCAATTATAGCTAGGAATATTCCGCCTATTAAGGTCTTAGCTGACTTGTATCCTGCGTCAATCCTGCTTTTCCAGAATATTAATGAAGCCCTAAGTAAGATAGAAATGATATTATATGGCGAAGCAAAGCACGAATTAGTGCGCAATGGACTCAAAGCAGTTAAGGATTTCGATGCTCAAAAAGTAGCTAACCAGTATCTTGAGCTCTATAAAACTTTAATTTAGCAACATATGAGCTATTAATCATTGATATTTAATTTATATCCTTAAAACATTCTTTTTAGTTAGTCATTTTGATATATATTGATGTTTCTCCCGTGATTTTGTATATCGATATTTTTTACTGGTTCTCTATTAGGAACCATGTTGAGCGGTAGTTCCGCACTACTCCAGCCATTCGTGCAGGTATTGGTGTGATTATTTCCTAACAGTATCGGCATTTAATCGCAAGTATTTTTAATTGGAATATTTGATATTATGTAGTTTTTATTTAGAACCTATTGTTACGGACAATATATTAACACAAATTAATTAAGGAGTATAGCAAAACTATTTAATTTTATGGCAGGAATTCCTTCATGAAAATAACTTAAGAGTTTGGTGGTTTGAATGAAGTACGTACCTATAGGCATAGCTATGCTTGGGGATGAAAGAAGAAGCGTTATTGAGAAACTTGAGCCGGCTTGCTTGGAGCGCATCAGTAAGCTTGCTAACCTATTGAGGGAGAGGGTGAAGGCTATCGACGGTAGTTCTCCAGAAATTGTGACAGCAGATAAGGTCATAACAAGTATTAAGGAATCTAAGGAGGTCGGCGAGTACTTCGTTAGGAAGGGAGTGCGGGTCCTTATATTACTTTACTATATATGGGATTACCCGTACTTAGTGTGGCCTTTAGTGAATATTCTCGGTAAGGACAAACCCGTACTGAACGTGTCTAATAATGAGGGAGAATACCCAGGCAACGTCGGTTTGCTAGCTACTGATGGGGCATTAAGGCAGGCTGGATTAAGGACCCACAGGATAGTTGGTGATCTGGATGACCCAAACATACAGGAGGAGATAATTAGGTGGGTTTGGGCTGCCGAGGCGTATGCCTCGCTTAGGGGGCAAGTTTACGGGATGTACGGCGGTCACTCAATGGGCATGGAAACAGGTTACTTCGATTTAGTTCCGTTGCAGAAAGCGCTCAACATAACTACATACCAGATCGATCAGTTATGGTTAGTGAAGGAGATGGAGAGAGTTCCTGAGGAGGAGGTTGAGAAGGGCTTTAAGTGGCTCTCAGACCTTCTTGGAGATAGAATAAAGTATGACGGCAAAATGCTGACTCCCGAGAAATTAAAGACTCAATTAAGGCTGTATCTAGCGATGAAGAAAGTTAATGAGGAATGGGGATTCGATTTCTGCGGCATTAAGGGCCAGAGGGACCTGACGGAAACAACAATAATTACCGATGTTGCTGAGATGCTGATGAATGACCCCTACGACTGGAACGGCCCTAAGGAGCCCATCGTATGCGCTACTGAAGCTGACTCTAAAGGAGCGGCCACAATGCAGATCCTTAAGTACATAAGTGGTGGATTACCTGTTCTATTCGCTGATGTCCGCCTCTACGTACCGGAGAAGGACTTATGGATATTCGCTAACTCAGGGAACCACTCCAGTTACTACGCATCACTGAGCCTGAAACCTGAAAAAAACTTCAGGAAAATAACTCTATGGCCAGCTATTGAGATGTATTTCCCTACAGGAGGTGCTTCAGTAGAGTTTGATGCTGCGCCAGGAGAGTTCACTTTCGCAAGATTAGGGAATTATGACGATAAGCTCTATATGGTTATTGTTAGGGGAGAGTCTGTTGATCTGCCTGAAGATGAGAGGAGGAAGCTGAAGGAACAAACCAACCCAACATGGCCACACATGTACGTGAAGCTTAACGCAAGCTACCAAGAATTCCTCAATTACTTCCCAGCAAACCACATACATGCGATACCAGGGAATCATGTTAAGGAATTGGTTCACTTCTGCCGTATTGCTGGCATCAAGCCAATAGTGCTCGGAGAGGACAAGAAGCTATTCCTTGAACCCATATGGGAGAAAATGAAGTAATTACTGCTTTTTGACTAAATCTCCCAGGCGTTTATGTATTCTTTCGGAATCACCTGAAGGTATTCAGCACCTAAACGCTCCTTAAGTATCTCTAGAAGAATAAGAAACGACTCAAGAAGTTTTTTGGTTATGGGTACCCTCTCAATAAGGCTAGCTAACCTCACATTAACTCCTGCAGCCTCCCTCTCACCAATTAACCTTATGAAATCCACCCTGACGTTCCCTTCCTTCTTGAAGGCGTCACGAATTATGTTTCTTTTCTCGTTCATTGCGTGAAGAACTTCTTTCATGTATTCGTTACTTCCGTACTTTCTCGGGGTGAGTTTAATCCTTACCTTATTCATGAAGGGATGCGGGGTTATGTTTATGAAGAAGTTTTTCTTTATTCCTAAGTTCATGCTTACGTGAATGTTCTGAAGGAAAACGAAGGAAGTTATTCTTCCGCTGGTGAGGTAGAGGTAGTTATCTAGTATTAAGCCATTCCGTAGGAGGAGTTTTAGGTGGGTGCTGTATTTCCTAGCCCATAGTATCTTTGTTTCTTTATGATTTATTAGGAATACCTTAGTTAAGCGGCTTGGGAAGTTGTTTTTATACCACAAAAAATATTTCTCCACTACACTATTCCTTTGTTCTTTAATCACCTTACTTCACGTACTTTAGTTCTCTAGTTATTGATGCTGCAGCCCCAATAAGCACTAACCCAATGATTATTTGCTGAGCAGCTATTGTGGTTATACCCAATATATTCAGTATGTCTGTCAATATAATCAGTATGAAGGCACCGAGTAAAGGCCCTAAGGCATGACCTACACCTCCAGTTAGGGCGATGCCGCCAATAACGCAGGCAGCAATAGCGTAGATCATGTTCCCGTAAGCTGACCAAGGATCAACGGCTTCGCCAGTCATAGGTATTAACATAACGCCACCAACCCCATAAAGAACGCCTGCTATAGTAAACGCGACAAACTTTATGAGGTCAGCCCTAATACCTGCTAGACGAACGGCTTCTTCGTTGCTCCCTATACCGTACACTAACCTGCCGAAGGTGGTTCTAGTCATCAGCAAGTATATGCCGAAAATAATTACCATAGCCAGCACAAAACCTACTGGTATGAAGCTACCGTAGTCGTAGGTGAAGGGGTCGTACTGATGTAGGCCCCAAATGGGTTTGTTAGAGATTATCAGGATTAGCGCCCTAAATATCGCGTAGGTAGCCATTGTGGTAACGAAGGAGTAAACCTTTAACTTAGTAATTATTGCACCGTTAATCATCCCTACAAGTGTTGCGGCTCCAATAGCAACCAGTATAGGTACAAGTATGTCGCCCCCCATCTGCACGGTCAGTAAGGCAGCAACCATTGCTGCCAGCCCTTGTGCGGACTCAACGCTTAAGTCTATTCCTGCCATCAAGATAGCAAACATCTCGCCAGTAGCGATTAAGGCCAGCGGAGTTACCTGCATTAATATGACCTTAATGTTCATTGGAGAGAGAAAGTAGCTTGGCGAGAGCGCTATTGAGCCTGCCACCAGTATTACTAAAGGTATTAGCGGTTTAGCGAAGTCGGATTCATGATAGTATGTCACGAACCTCCTCCATAAGGACCTCGATTCGTTAGAGTTCTTGTTTTCGTTGGGTTCAGGGACTTCTGACATGGTGTGCACCCAATGACTTTTATGTGCTCTTAAATTCAACTAGCCTCTTCAGGATTTTATCTCTATCGATTCCTTTATTAATGAATTCGTCAACTATTGTTCCTCCACTCATCAAGTAAATCCTGTCGGAAATACCTAGAGCTTCATCAACATCACTCGTTAATACGAGAGCTGCTGTGTTCTTCTCTCTCGATAATCTGTAGATAATCCTTCTGATCTCTGCCTTAGCCCCTATATCGATACCTATTGTTGGCTCATCAAATATCACTAACTTAGCGTTCGATAACAGTGCCCTAGCAACCAATACCTTCTGCTGGTTACCACCACTTAATTTAGTGACCTTCACGAATAATGAGGGAGTAACTATGTTTATGCTCTTGACGATTTCGTTAGCCATCTTTACCTCCTTCTTCATGTTCACTACTAAGCCTCCCTTCGCTAACTCATTCATTATTGTTAAATCCATATTGTAAAGAACAGAGAATAACGGGATCAAGCCCTCAGCTCTCCTGTCCTCAGGCAAGTAAGCTATCTTATACTTTCTGAAGGCATCAACGGGTGACTTGATCTTGATTTTCTCGCCGTTATAACGGATTTCTCCCTTAATCACATTAGTGAGCCCAATAAGGGTTTTACCCAGCTCCGATTTTCCAGCTCCAATCAATCCGTAGATGGACACTATCTCTCCAGGATATATCTTCATGTTAACATTCCTTAAGGTAACTTCCGTAGGGGTTCGTGGCCTTGTGGAGAGCTCCCTAACCTCCACTAGCGGAGGTATTTTCTTATTTCTTTCTATGATCGCGTCAATATCTGAAAAGTCCCTTACAACATATACTTTCTCAGGGGCTCCGCCTATAACCAGCTTAATGAGTTCATGGGGTGTTGTTTTTGAGCTCTCTACCGTAGCTATTTTATGGCCGTTCCTCAACACCGTTATTCTGTCGCAGATCTCTATGGATTCATTAATTTTGTGGGTTACGAACACTTGAGTTATTCCGTGCTCCTTCAATATATTCATGGTCTCAAAAAGCTTCTCGACCTCGCTTGGGGAGAGAGGGCTTGTGGGCTCATCAAAGAGAAATATGTTTGCATTTATGCTTAGTGCTGCAAGAATCTGGACTATCATTTTCTCGGCTACGCTCAGGTCCTTCACCTTAGCATCTAAATTAATCCTTAGGCGGTACCTATCCATAATGTCTTCTAACTCCCTCCTGAGAACTCTCTTGTTGAAGTTCCCCATCCATGCCTCCCACCTGTACCCCAGTAACGCCACATTCTCAAGTGCTGTAAGATGAGGCATCAGTGTGATTTCCTGATGAACTAAAGCGATTCCGTGCCTCCTTGCATCCCTAGGGCTATGGAACTCAATCCTGTTTCCATAAAGATATATTTCCCCAGAATCCGGCTTATGTAGACCATAAAGGATCTTAAGTAGAGTTGATTTCCCAGCACCGTTTTGGCCCAGTAAACCATGGATTTCTCCTTTCCGCAACTCAAAAGTCGCGTTATTAACAGCAATAACGCCAGGGAATCTCTTCACAATATTTTTTGCAAGAAGAATGATGTCCTGCCCTAACTCAGTCCCTAC
>JALWQN010000086.1 GCA_027083115.1 Desulfurococcales archaeon | reverse complement strand
GAAGCCCTATCTGTTGATGGGGTTAGCGTCGTTGTTTCCAGGCAGGCCTGCGCGCTGTATAGAGTGACTCAAGCAAGAAGGAAGGGAGAGACGTGGCTTACCTACGAAGTAATAGAAGATAAATGCACTGGATGTAGGTTATGTACTAACGCCTACGGATGCCCAGCAATCCAATGGGATCCCGTTAAGAAGAAAGCGGTTATTAATGAGTTAATGTGTTGGGGCTGTGGCGGCTGCGCCCAAATATGCCCATTCCAAGCCATAGTTCCTTCCTCCAGGGGTGAGAAATGATGAAGGAATACAACATAGTGGTCACTGGTGTAGGGGGTCAAGGAATACTTACTGCAGCTAACTTACTTGGTTGGGCAGCACTGAAGGCAGGCCATAAGGTAAGGGTAGGCGAGGTTCACGGATTAAGCCAGAGGTTTGGGACAGTAATAGCTTACGTGAGGTTCGGTGAGGACGTTTACGGAGCTATGGTTCCTGAAGGAAAGGGAGACGTTATCCTCTCCTTCGAGCCTTCTGAGGCTTTACGCTACATAAATTACCTGAAGGAAGGAGGGCTAGTCCTAACAAACTCCAAGCCAGTACCGCCGCAAGCAGTCACCATGGGGAAAGCCACATACCCCACACTAGAGAGAATTAAAGAAGTTGTTGAGGACATATTTAAGGGGCAGTTCAAGGCCTTCAATGCAGAATCATTGGCTATTAAGGCAGGTGATGCTGTAGCCACTAACGTAGTGCTTATCGGTGCCTTAACTCAAGCTCCAGAATTCCCTCTCGAGGAAGAGCATGTGAGGGAAGTTATTAAGGTCAGCGTACCGCCTAAAGCAATAGACCTTAACGTTAGGGCCTTCAACCTAGGTGTTAAGGCAGGTAAGGAACTCTTTAAGCAGACTTAATTACTTCTAACTTAGCCCTACTTTCGGCCGTAGATCTTTGTTAGTGCGTCCTGAGCTGCTGTTAGGGTTGCGGGGGTCGTCGGTGGGGGCGTTAGATACGGGTGTGTCCCTATCTGAAGATTAACGTACTCTGCTGCTGAGTAACCGCTCTCTATAGCGAAACCAACCAAGTTTATTATCTCTCCTACAGTAGGTCCCCCAGCTATTTGCCCGCCTAAGAAGAATCCTCCTACCCTAGTGAAAAGCAGCTTGGTCCTTATCTTATGGGTTCCTGGCATCGTTCCTGGGTGCTTATCGGGAACCGTACTCTCACCAACGACGTAGTCGAAGCCTTCGACCCTGGCTATGCTTTCAGTTAATCCAGCAACACCTAAGTATAGATCGCCTACCTTAGTGGCGAAAATACCTAAAGTCCCCCTCATCTTCCTTAAGGCCTTAATCCCGTAGAGATTCCAGCCAGCTATTCTTGCTTCTGCAGTAGCTACTGAAGCAAGCATTGCAAACTTCTTCTTTCTTGTAAAGAAGTCCGTCTTAGCTGCGCAGTCCCCAACAGCAAACACGTCAGGGTGTGATGTACGCATGTATTCATCAACCTCAATACCGTATCTACTTACCTGCAGACCCATCCTCTCAGCTAAGTCCGTATTTGGTTTTGCTCCTGTAGCAAGAATCACTACGTCAGCATCAATCACCTCACCACTCTCTAACTCAACCTCATTAACAAAGTCCTCCCCCAACAGCCTCCTTACCTTAACCCCGGTCCTTAACTCAACACCTAACCTCTTGAGCTCCTCCTCAGCCATCAAGCCGAATTCGGTGTCGAAAGATAAGGATAGAACATGAGGTAGCATCTCAACAATAGTGACTTTTTTCCCGGCCCTACTTAAGTCGTCAGCGAATTCCACCCCAATGAACCCCCCACCAACAATAACGACCTTCTCAGCCTTATCCAGCTCTTTCTTCATCTTAACTAAATGTTCAGGATCTTTAACTACGTGGAAGACATTACGTAAATTAATTCCTTCTATCGGTGGGAGAGCTGGCTTGGACCCGACAGCCAAAACAAGCTTATCGAAACTTACTTCATCACCACCTACTAATTGAGCCCTCTTACTTTCGAGATCAACATCCTTAACCTCATCAATGACTAAGTTAATGCCGGCCTTCCTCAACACGTCATCAGGGATCCTATCCTTCTCCACATCCCTTAAGGTCCCGAAGATATAGGGTATTGCACAAGGAATTACGACGAACTTCTCTCTCCTCACAAGAGTAACTACCTTATCAGGGTAGCAGTGCCTTGCTGTCAGAGCAGTTATTATTCCTGATGGGCCGCCACCAATAATTAATATATCTGTATCCAAAATATTCACCAAATCACTAATTTTTTACCGAATATAAATATGTTAATCCATTAATTTACCTAGTAAAATATCTTAATTATCTTTAGATAGTCCAAAAATATTTATGTAGTTAAGATTGCCTACAGCATTATTAAGTCGGTCATGAGGTATTTCTGGTGCTTTAATGAATGACGAATTATGGGTTGCTTTGGAGGAGGCAGTAACTAAGCCCTTAAGCCGTTTGGGAATGGGGTTCGTGTATGAGGAAGCGTTACGCAAGTTCGGGCATCCTTTAATCATGGATTCAGTTGATTCCTTAATCGATAACTTAGTTTGGGGTGAGTCAGTAGTTATTTTCACTGGCTTCAGGACACCGCCGCGATACGTTCAAGAAACTGATGGCCCCGGTGGGGCGGCCTTCCTCTCTAGATGCTTAAGTTCGGCTGGCTACAGAACGCATGTAGTGATTGAGGAAGACCACATTTCTTTAAATGTTGCTAAAGCCGTTCTCTCTTCGGTAGGCGCTTACGGTAGGGTTAAGATTAACACATTACCTTCTGGAGGAGGATGGAGGGCTAATTATGAGGGGGCTAACCTAATAACGGAAATTAATCCCTCAGCAGCCATCTTTGTTGAGAAGCCGGGACCGAATGACTTAGGGGTTTACCACAGCATGAAGGGGATTGACGTAAGTAAATACCATATTGATGTAGGACCATTAATGAGGAAGTTGGTGAGGGATAACGTAGTGACTATAGGGATTGGAGACGGAGGTAATGAGGTAGGTATGGGGGTTGTTAAGGATTCAGTCAGGAAGTACGTGCCCTACGGTAACCTATGTAATTGTCCCTGCAGAGGAGGTATTGCTTCAGCTCTCCCAACCAACCATCTAATAATCTCCGCAACATCGAACTTAGGTGCCTACGCTCTAGCGGCCGGCATATTCGTGCGGGAAGGTATTAGGGAGTGCCTCATCAGTTATGAGGTTCTGGAGAGAATGATTAGGGCCAGTGTAAGTGCTGGTTCAGTTGATGGGGTCACTGGCCATCCTGAACTTTCTGTTGATGGGTACTCAATCGATGCGCTAAGGGCCTTCGTCAAGGCTTTGAGAGAGAGCGTAATTACTTAAGACCCTAACCCCCAAACGCCCTATCTCCCGCATCACCTAATCCAGGAACTATGTATCCCTTATCGTTTATTTCAGGATCTATTGATGCAGTATATACCGTGACATCAATACCTAATTCCTTAGCTACCTTACTTATTCTTTCAATAGCTATTGGCGTTATTATTGCTGAAGCTATCGCGTACCTTTTGGCTTTCCCTCTCTTAACTACCTCGTTCAATATGGTATCCATGGTTGATCCTGTAGCCACCATCGGGTCAACAACAATAACTACGTCATCAGGCTCTATCTTAGGTATCTTAACGTAAGATACCTCAATGTTGAATCTGTACCCTGGCTTCATTCCTTCCTCCTCAACCCTCCTTGCCGACACTATTCCCTGCCTGGCTTGAGGGAAGACCTTAATTAGGCCTTCGGTCATCGGCCAAGCAGCCCTCAACACAGTAACTATTACTACCTTATCGGCTTCCTTGATCCTTAATCCTTTAGCCTTAACCCCTAATGGGGTCTCCACGTAAGTCGTCTCTGTCTCGAACTCCCTAATTATTTCTAGGCCGTAAGCACGACCTAACCTAACGAGGGATTTCCTAAAGTCTATTTGGGTTGTGTTCTTATCCCTTAATGTTGTGAGGACTGCCTGAACGTATGGGTGATCGAGTACCTTAACCTTCATGACGAGCCTCCCTTAACATGTTCATGACTGAGGTTATGAAGTTAAGTATGTCCCTTAAGGAAAGCATGCCTACGGGCTTCTTTCCCTCAATAACCACAGGTAAGTGCCTTATCCTGTTCGTCCTCATCAACTTTACGGCCTCAAAAAGCGTTGTGTCGGGACCTACTGTTATGGGATCCTCAGTCATTATTGTGTATGCAGGGAAGCACTTACCTACTTTCTTCTTAGCTACGGCATAAATTATGTCTCTCTCAGTAACTATTCCTTCAAGATTCCCCTCCTTATCAACAATCAATACACTCCCTATGCGGTTTTGGTACATGAGGTTGGCTAACTCATCAATACATACTTCTTTAGAAGCCGTTATTGGGGGTGAACTCATTAAGTCCTTGACTCTCGTTAAGAAGTTCCCGTAGCTTAGGTCAGACAATCTAGACACCCTCACTCAATTGATTAATAACTAACTAACCCTTAAGTACCTTCCTCCATGAACTT
>JALWQN010000085.1 GCA_027083115.1 Desulfurococcales archaeon | reverse complement strand
ATCGTACTGCTTAAAGCCGTGGTCAGAAACAATTATCAGGGAAGAATGACTTCCCCTCAGGAGCTTCACGAACTTATCTATTTTCGAGAAGACCTTAGCCTCATCCCGGTCCACGCTCTCTTTCTGAAGGACTTTAGGGCATCTGTGGAGAAGTACGTCCGGAGCGTTCAGAGTGATCCATAAGAGGGAGTGGTGGGTGTTGATTGCTTTCTCAATAGCTCCTTCATAAATTTCTAAGGCATTTACGTAATCCTTCATAATTTCACAGCTGTGTTCATTGGTGTAGTTTTTCGGGTCTTCATCACCGAAGAATTCAGCATATATTTCTTTAGGTTGGGAGACCGGTTTTGGTGTGAAGAAAAGATTGCTTACCTGAAGGGCCTTAGACACCGGGATTAGTGGGTAGTCAGGGATCGGGTTAAAAACTATGCTCTCAACCCCGTTCATAGAAAGCATCTCATGAATTCTGGGGTGCTTAACATGGTTAGCTGAGGTAAGCACTTGCTTCCATGTGGTTCTATCGTATGTAAAGAAACCGAAGATACCGTGTTTCCCAGGATTTACGCCAGTCATTATGCTGGTCCAGGAAGGTGGTGTGACTGGAGGTATGCATTCAAGCTTTGTCTTAAATGACCTGTTGATTAGGGTCTTGGTGTAGGGCATTACTCCCGAATTAAGTAGTTTGTTGAGGTAGTGCCAAGGCATAGCATCTAGTCCCAGTACAGCGAGACTCTTAACCAAAGAAAGCACCTCAGTTATGGGTTCCCTACTGTTTAATCACTTCAAGCAGCCTATCCTTTATTGATTCTATAGGCATCTCCCCAGCCATGCCTTTCCCTACAGTGCCTTCGGGGTCATAGATCGTGAATACCCCGTGCCAGTCATGTACGGCGTCGTCAGGCCCTCTATCGTTTTCCTTAAGGTATGGTGTCCCCCACCCTACGGTTCCTGCGGCACGCCAACTTAGGTCATCGAAGTAAGCCATTAGGTCAGGCGGGTCCCCCCTAACCACCGGGTATATTTCGCTTGGCCTGAACGCTAGGTTCCTCCACTGCTGTCCTTGGGGCCCCTTAATCCTTGCTATATCTCTAATTAATTGATCAACTACTGTCTCGTACTCTTCCTTACCGATAACGCCTTTGGGTTCACGTCCCTTAAGGTTAATGAATATTCTTGAGTAGTAACCTCCCCAACCCCAAGCAATGGTTTTGCCCCAGTCAATCATTTCCTTAGTTAAGTCAGTGCCTGGCTTCTTAGGTTCTTCCTTAAGCTTCAGGTAGCCCTCCCTAATTAACCACTCATTTATTGCGAAGGCCCCAGCCATGGCCTTAGCTCCATGATCGGATACAAGAACTATTATTGTGTCCTTAGGTAGTTCCTTCCTTAACTCCCCAAACTCCTTATCCACTAACTCATAGTATTTAGGTATTACCTTACTCAATTCTTTGTCTGGCGTGTACCTTGGGTGGCTCACATCGAAGTACTTCCAGAACGCATGATGTATTCTGTCGATCCCGACCTCCATATATATGAATAGGTCCCAGACCTTCCTCCTAACTAAGTACTTGGTTATCTGCAGGTGTTGGTAAGTCATCTCGAAGAGCTCGTCCCTAACGCTTAACTTATCCTCCCTCCTGAACTTAACATCAAATATTAAGGGCCCGAACTTCTCCTGAATCTCTCCCTTAAGCCATGGAGGGAAGGCATACTGCTTGTCCGGTCCTGGAGTCATGAAGTCACTTATCAGGAACCCCTTAACGGGCCTGGGAGGGTATGTTGGCGGGACACCGAAAACACCTACCCTACCGCCGGCTTTAGAGACCTCATCCCATAAAGTAGGTTCCTTAATGTAGGAGTAATTAATTATGTAGGAGTGCCTTACGTCGCCGGGCTTCCTGTGCCTGAAGCCATAAATTCCTAACTCGCCGGGCGTCTTACCCGTGAACATAACCATCCAGGCAGGTATGGTTATGGGTCGGTGGCAGCTCCTCATCAACCATCTCTGGGACTCATCAACCATTTCAGCAATGTTAGGTATCTCGACCCCGTACCTCTCATAGATCGTTTTTGGTGGTGCTGAATCCAGACCCAAAATAAATAATTTCCTCAAGCGACGCACCTCCTTAATTTACTGATTAATTCATTAATGCTGAGTTCCTTCCCTAAATCTGACGTGATAACGAACACCTTATCCTTACCACCGACCTCTAATCCCTCACCACCAAATAAGTGAATGCATTCCCTTAGGCGCTTAGTCTGGGACCGCACATAGATGTAGGTCTTATTAAGTGGTTTGAGCCTATGGTAAAGCACCACAACCTTACCGGGGTTTTCCGTAGCTAAATCCCTACCTACGTATGACGTTATGTAGAGGTCGCTGCTTAACTCATAAACTACGTAGGGGTCTCTTCTTAAGACCTCCTTCACACCTGATGATGACTTCCTCAACACATCCTTAAGGTGCTTTCTCTTCCCCTTAAGGAACTCGCTTCTTAATACCTCCTCAACACCTCCTGAGGACGCGATGTTTACAGCCTCACTGACGCATTCAGGGTCCAGAAGCCTATAGCACGAATCCACCAAGTCAACAGCCTCAAGTAATGAAGCAATTGGTAACCCACTCTCCTTAGCCACTAACTCAATAAAGCCTTTCTGAGGGAAGGACACATACCTTAAGCCCAAATCCCCCAATACTCCCGCAGCAACCATTAATTTAACGCTTAATTCATTGCCTGCGTCAGGAGAAAGGATTAACTCCTTAATAACCCATGTGGTTGATGGATACTCAACCTCACTAAACCCTAGTGATATGGGGTTACATACGTGCTTGCCCTTCAGGCCTGAGGCATGATGGTCGATCACGAAGACCCTACGGTAACTTCCGTAACTCATTAGCTTACTTACTTCATCCTTCGGGAGCCCGTAATCTATTATTCCAAGCGCATTAATTCCTGAGAGCTTAGGTACGGCTTCCGCGCTGAAGTTACCGATCTCCGGCACTGCCGTGATGGCTTCTGGAGCGAGCGCTTTCTTAATTATTGCTGCTGAGAAGATTCCGTCAGCATCCCAGTGATGTATTAGTGCGGCTTGACCGCATTCCTTCAGTGCCTTACTTACGTTGAAGCATGCTTCCCTTAACTCACTCAATGAATGGGTTCTCATAGCTGAGGACGACGTCAACCACCTCAGGCCTCATCATTACTTCGGGTGGTCTGACCCTATTCTTAATCATTTCCCTTAACTTAGTTCCGCTTATCCTGACCCTATCCTCTTCGGGGTGAGGACATATCTTAGCGTTAACCATGCCACCGCACTTCCTGCAGTAGAAGGACTCCCTAATGAATAATGGTGTGATCCCTAAGTCAGGGAATAGGTCGAACATATCCCAAGCTTCGTAAGGCCCGTAATAATTCCCTACTCCAGCATGATCTCTGCCGATGATGAAGTGAGTGCATCCGAAGTTCTTCCTAACTATTGCGTGATGTATTGCTTCCCTAGGGCCGGCATACCTCATCTGCATCCACAGGACCGAAAGCACGACCGAGTTCCTGGGGTAGTAATGCTTTATTAGGGCTTCGTAGGCAGCAACAATTACTTCGTCCTTGTAGTCCCCCACCTTCTTCCACCCGACTAGGGGGTGAATAAGTAATCCATCTGTGAAGGTTAGGGCAGCCTTCTGAACGTATTCATGGCCTCTGTGAGGGACGTTCCTGGTTTGGAATGCGGCTATTGTCCTCCAGCCTTTCTCCCTAAAGAGGATTCTTGTTTCTACAGGCGTTAACGCGTACTTCGGGAATGGGTGTTCAGGGAAATTTATTAGGTCTATCTTCCCCCCAATCAGGAGTTCCTTCATCCCTAAAGTCTTAGCTACGCCTGGGTGGTTAATGTCTTCAGTTCTGAAGACCTTCCTCGCGTACTCCTCCCTACTCCACCCATAGACCTCCTCAACCCTGACCAAAGCTATTTCCTTACCTCCGTAGGTAATGGTTAGGTCATCCCCTTCCCTCAAACCATCGATTTCCTCCCGCGACACATCAAGAACTATGGGTATGGTCCAAGGCACATCATTACTTAGTCTGTAGTCATCGAGCACGTTCTGTAGGTCTTCACTGATTAGGAAACCTTCTAGCGGGGAGTAAGCGCCTACAGCAATATTGTATATGTCTGATGCCTTCCCCGCGTCCACCTCCACCTTAATTAGTTCCTTAGCTTCCTCAACTAATGCCTCCCTTCGCGAGCCCTTAACGACCCTATTAATTAATCTTCCTCCATGAGGGCTCGAAACCAACCGAAACACCTCAGAGGTAACCCAACCTCCTCAACTTATCGATTATTTTCTCCTTCTCCTCCTCACTATATACTTCCTCACCCTCCTTAGCCCTCTCATAATCAACAACGACCTCCCTAAGCACGTAAGTAACGAACTGAGAGACGTTGGCGAAGCCCGTACCCTCAATAATTTTCTTCAGCCTGTTGTATAAGGTAACAGGTATTGAGACCGTGGTGTACTTAACACTCCTTGATTTAGGGTCCTCACCCATACTAGCACCGTTAATTTAGTAA
>JALWQN010000084.1 GCA_027083115.1 Desulfurococcales archaeon | reverse complement strand
TTTGAGAAAGTGCCTTAGGATGGTTTTAGAGTTTAAAGCATGCGCCGCGGCCGGGATTTGAACCCGGGTCACGGGCTGTCTGCGTAGTTCTCGACAGGCCCGCATACTGGGCCGGACTATACTACCGCGGCACCATAAGGATTTGGGATATAGGCTTAATTAAGGTTTTTGTTATTATTCACGTGTTTTGTTGTGGTTGTTTATTGCATTAAATTTATTATTAGGTTTTCTGCCCTCATTCCCGGGTGTTGGGTTGACTAAGGAGGTTTACTCCATTTTGGGGATGGAGTTTCCTAGATGGTTTGATTGGGTGCTGAGGGAAGCAGATATATATGATTATGGTAGATATCCGATTAAGGGTATGGGGGTTTGGCTTCCTTACGGTTTCAAGCTTAGGCGTTATGTTCTCAATATCCTTAGGCGTTTGCTTGATTCAACGGGCCATGAGGAGATACTCCTTCCATTATTGATCCCGGAACCCATACTTGCGAAGGAATCAGAGCATGTTAGAGGTTTTGAGGATGAAGTTTATTGGGTGACGCACGGTGGGTTGGATCCTTTAGATATTAAGCTGGCGTTACGCCCCACCAGCGAAACACCATTATCTTATATGGAGTCTTTCTGGATTAAGAGCTACAAACAACTGCCTAAGAAATACTACCAGATAGTAAGTATTTTCAGGTACGAGACTAAAGCAACAAGACCTATGCTGAGGGTGAGGGAAGTCACGACCTTTAAGGAGGCTCACACCCTACACGAGAGCTTTGGAGATTCAGAACGCCAAATTAAGGAAGCTATAGAAATATATAGACGGTTTTTTGATGAGTTAGGGATCCCTTATTTGATCTCTAAACGCCCTGAGTGGGATAAGTTCGCTGGAGCTATATACACTATCGCTTTTGATACCTTACTTCCTGATGGGAGGGCATTACAGATAGGTACGGTACATAATCTAGGACAGAACTTCACTAAAGCGTTTGAGGTGAGGATTCAGAAAAGAGACCAGGAGATAGATTATGCCTGGCAAACCAGCTACGGAATTTCGGAAAGGGCTGTTGCTTCACTCATTAGTGTACATGGTGACTCCAAGGGACTCGTTCTTCCTTTTAAAGTAGCGCCTATCCAGGTAGTTATAGTGCCTATACCTGCTGGTAAGGAATTAATTAAGAATGAAGTTATGAAGGAAGCCACCGATATTCAAGACATGCTTAAGGAGTCTGGCATAAGAGCTTACGCTGATCTAAGAGATGATATAACTCCAGGCGAGAAATTCAATATTTGGGAACTGAAGGGCGTTCCCTTAAGGATCGATATAGGCCCTAAAGAATTAAGGGCAAATCAGTTAACGATATTCCGGAGAGATTTAAGAACTAAAGAGAAAGTTCCCAAGCAAGAAATTATTAAGGAAGTTATGAAGTTAGGCCGGGAAATCGATGATGGATTAAGGAAGAAGGCTAAAGAAAGATTCCAGAATAGAATTCTTCGAACCAGTAACTTAGAAAAAGCTAAGAAACACATTGAGGGAGGGGGTATTGCGGAAATCCCCTGGTGCGGCAAAAGAGAATGCGCCGATAAGCTCTCTGAAGTTCTTAATGCTGATGCCTTAGGCACTCCGCTTGAGACACAGAAAATACCTGCTAATCTTAAATGCCCTATTTGCGGCGGTAAGGCCTTCACTTACTTAAGGTTCGCAAGTAAGTACTGAAGCAAACTTTGATGAGGCAATAACGTAACTTAATACGGCCACTTACCTTTTGCTGAGAATCCTTTTTCTGTCCTCTTCTGAGCGAACCTTAACTATCCCTAACGATACGGCGCAACTCACGCAGTAGCATTTCCTGACGGGGTACCTAGCAATTATTGCCCCTTTCTTCTCTAGCTCTGCAGCCAATTGTGGATCAACTGGTGAGTACCACCTCGTCACACAAATGGCTTTATCTTCAGGTACAAGCCTTCCACAACTGTCGCACTGGATCATCCTGACGGATCCTTTACCTCCTTTATGCCTCCCCCTATTCTCCCTCTTTTTAGGCATCTAATCCACCTATACCAGGCTGTTGAACAAGCTTTTAACTTTTTGTTTTTGTGCTTACAGATGACTGTCAAGCGAAGGAAATCAGCACTTATTTAGTCATGTATTAATAATGATGGCACCTAAAGAACTGTTATTAATTAAGCCAACAGTGATTATTTTGACAACCTCCCCGTTAAATCATCATAGAAGATTTCTAACCTTCCTTGCTTTCTTCTCCATCTTATTTCACCTGTTATACAAATCTTTAACCCCTTAGGCAGAACCAAAGACTGCTTTCATCTTATCTCCTCTATTCAGTAGCAATCATTTCTGATAACGGTCATTAGTTTTCGCTTGTTTAGCAATCTGTCTTTCCAATATCCTGGAGGAGAAATCTTACGAATGTGCGAAGGAAGCTTGCCTTTGCTTTTCAGTCTTAACAGAGAGAAGAAGCTTTTCCATGCCTCGTTGTTCTTCCTTATTATTTGTTGGGTTGTTGCTGAACCTAAAATTCGCTTAAACTCATTGTATAGTGCATCTACTCCTTCTTTCTGGTCAAATCGCCCTTCGAAGAAGGCCTGCCTCCTAATATAGTTTAACTTGTTCCATAACACTGCCGACGTCTCGCACAGACTAAGCAAAACCTTCTCCTGTTCCTTAGTCGGTCTCAGCCTGAACCTGTTCGCCCTTTTCATCTCTAAACACCATTTTGTGAACCTTATCCGCAAATTCCTCCCACGTTTGACACCTTAGCCTAACCTTGATCTCCATTAGCTTCCAATACGCCTCATCCGAAACCGTTAACTTCTTCATTACTCTTTACCACTTCTCTAAATGGAGCTTACAGAGTATTTCAACCTTTCTCACAATAGGATGGGAGAGATCACCAACTTTCCTCTTCGAACTTCTACAGCTCATCCCCGTCCTGAAGGGCGCAACTTTTAGTTGTAAAAGTATTTAAGGTTCTTGAGTTAAGCCATAAGCAGAGGTATGGAAGATGCGAATCCCGAAAAGGATAAGGACTTACTGTCCTAGGTGTGGTACACACACGATTCATACTGTAGTTATTTATAAGGGAGGAAAGAGGAGAGCGCTTGCAGAGGGGCAGAGAAGGTATGAAAGAAAGAATAAGGGGTATGGAAGCAAAAGAAAGCCAGAGCAGAAGCGCTTCGCTAAGGTAACTAAGAAGGTTGTGCTTAAGCTTAAGTGCACTAAATGCGGATATATTACCCACAGGAGAGGTATTAGATTGAAGAAGGCTGAGCTCGTGGAGGTGGTTAGGTGATGAAGAAGAGGAAAGTTTTAATTCCTATGCCTAAGTCAAGATTTATTAAGGTCAGATGCCCCTCCTGCGGAAATGAGCAGGTAATATTTGATCATGCAACGTTTCCCGTAAGGTGCTTGGTTTGCGGTAAGTTACTGGTTCAGCCAACAGGAGGTAAAGCCAAGATCTTAGGTGAAGTAGTGAAAATCCTTGGTTAGGTTTTGCTTGGTTTATTCTTTAATCAAGAAAATTATAGGTGATTAAATTTGGTTAGGAGAAGGGAACCATTACCTAGGGTAGGGGAGCTAGTTATTGGGACGGTGAAGAAGGTTTTCGGTTATGGGGCATATTTAACTCTGGATGAGTTCGAAGGGAAAGAGGCTTATCTACCCTGGTCTGAAGTCAGCTCTAAGTGGGTCAGAGATATAAAGGACTTTGTTCGTGAAGGCCAGAAAGTTGTTGTTAAGGTTATCAGGGTTGATAGAAGGAAAGGCCATATTGATGTCTCCATGAAGAGAGTGAATTCTTCTGAGCAAAGGAGAAAGATGCTTGAATTTAAGAGGGCGCAAAGAGCTGAAAAACTAATCGAGATAGCCGCTCAAAAAATAGGTAAATCACTGAATGAAGCTTATGAAGAAGTTGGCTGGCCTTTGGAAGATAGGTTTGGAGAAATTTATGCTGGTCTAGAGGAAGCAGCGTACAGAGGTGAGGAAGCCTTAAGGGAAGCAGGAATTTCTGAGGAATGGATTAATCCATTAATGGAGGAAATCCGCAAACACATTAAGGTAAAAAAGGTAAGGATAAGAGGGTTGATTACGTTATGGAGTCTGTCCCCAGATGGTGCGGATAAGCTAAAGAAAGTAATGCTTGATTCATTGAGGAAGGTTGAATCAGCTAATGACACTCAAGTAAGGATTTATACTGTCGGTGCCCCAAGATATAGGGTTGAGGTAACGTCAACTGAATATAAGAAGGCTGAGAAAGTGCTTGCTTTATACATCAATAATGCACAAAGACTATCTAAAAGATTGAATGTGAACTTCTTCTTCCAGAGGGAGAAAATTTAATGAAGTTCTTAATGCGGAAATGCCCTAAGTGCGGCCGATACACGTTTAAGGAAGTATGCCCAATCTGTGGTGCCAGAACAGTTTCTGCTCATCCTCCCAGGTTTTCACCAACGGATAAATACGTTCGTTATAGAGTTGTTTTAAGGGAATTAAGCAGGAACACTTACTCAACTACCAAGGTTCGTTCTTAAGCCTTAAAAGGTAAGCAACCAGGTTTGTTAAAGGATGCAAAATCATCACTAAGTATGTAGCCATAGCTAAATCAGCCGTAGTTAATTCTTCAATATAGGTTCCTAAGTAGGCATTCCTGAAAGGAATAATCAGTAAGTAAGCGCCATAAAGGAAAGTCAGCTGATCTAAAGGTATAAAGGGTTCTCCAGGCCTAATTTTTAGTCGTCGCTTAATGAAGGAATTAAGTAAGTCCCCAAGCATAGCTCCTAAACCCATTAAGAAACCGTAGAGAATCCAGGAAGTGCTACCTAAGAAGTAACCATAGGCAAATCCAACTAATGTCCCCCCACACACACCTGCAGTCAAACCTTCCCAGCTTTTATTACTGCCTAACACCCTTTCTCCGTCAGACAACACCTTGTTTTGGTCAATAGGTCTAAAGCTGTAGTTCTTCATTAGATTTCTGAGAATCAGTGGGGATGAATTAGCAACTAACGCTGGAAGAAAAATTATGAATGACCTCAGCAACTCCTCCCAAAACAATGTAATCCATGACATCAATATCGCCTACTGGAGTTCACTATCAAGATGTATTTAATTAGTGGTTTTAAGACTAGCTAAAATTTTCTTACATTGAGGGCCATGGCATATTAATGATTTATAATCTTGAGAATCCCTACAATTCGGGATCATGGCGGCAAATAGGGTCAAGGAACTTGCTGTAGCGTTGTGTGACCCACGACTCATGAGGGAGTTCATGTTTTTAGCTAGCCTTCTAAACCTGGATTACTCGATACCTTCCTTTAAGGAAGACCTTCACTCCATAAATAAGTTGGTCCTGGCTGACGAAGAATGTATTAAAGCTTACGGTCTTAAGGAAGGAAATGCATTAGCTGTTAATGAAGCAAACCTTACTAGAGTACTAATGGATTTGTTGGGGGTATCCACGGAAGTTATGTTGGTTGGTGTCGACCCGGGAAAAAAGTTTGCTTATGTAATCCTTAGTGGAGGAACAGTTTGCTCGAGGGGATATGTCAGCAACTTTGAGGAACTATTAGATATTATTAATTCCTTAGCTAAGAAACTCTACCCAAAGAAAGTAATTATTAAGGTTGGTGAGCAAGGTAAGGACAAGGCCTTTGAGCTAACCAAGCTAATTAATAGTGATTTCTATGAACTCTATATAGTTTCCGAAAATAAAACAAACACTAAAAATGCATACCTGGTGTTAGGAAGGTATTTCCCAAAATTCAATAAGGACTTTAACGCTGCTCTGAACATAGCTCTAAAGAATGGCTCAAGAATCAGCAATTTCTGAATTTATTGGTGTGATTCAGTTCTTCACTGACTACCTTATGGAGATTAAGGAGGTCCTCAATACTTAACTCAAAAACACGCTTGCTTCCTAAAAAGTCCAGTCTTTCTTCGGAAACAGTGGTCTTCAACTTTCGGAGGTAGTTCCTGAATACTTTCTTGGCAAGCTTCCTTCGCTGAGTGAAAATATGCCTAAGCATGTCTTCATAAAGAAGCCATGAACAATCCCAGGCTCTTTTTCTAGCTAAAACAACTAAAGAAGAATTAACTTTTGGTTCAGGAATAAATGAACTTGAAGGAAAATCCCTTACTCTGTTAACAGTTACGAAAGTATTAACGAAGGCAGTAATTCTGCTGTATTCGCGGCTCCCTGGGCTGGACATCAGTCGGTCAGTTATTTCTTTCTGAAGCATCAATACAGCATGTTTGAGATTTGACTTCACGAAATTAATTAGCAAAGGGGTGGAAATATGGTATGGCGTGTTCGATACAAGAGTATCACACCTACAACTATTAATTAGGTTCTTTCCGTCGCCCACAACTATATGTACGTTAGGGAGATCTCTTAAATAATTCCTTAGATACGGAATTAATCTTAGGTCGAACTCAACAGCAATCACCTGCTTGGTTACTCTGGAAATAAACCTTGTTAGGAACCCAGTACCGGATCCGATCTCTATCAGGCAAGTGCTTCTGATTGTTCCTAAAGCTTCAAGGAAAGAGTAACCAATCCTGCAGTCCTTCATCAAATGCTGACTGAGCTTCTTAGTGAGCAAGAGCCTCGAAATGTTTCTCAGCTCTTTCTTCATCTTCACGCAATCGCTAAGCAATTCATTAATCAATTAGGGGATCCCACCGAAGTAATTATACCTCAAGAATGTTTTAATTTATAGTAAATGAAAGTAAGGAAATTAGGTCCGTTGCTTTAGGTGAGTAAAGTTTGATTAATACTATTAGGCTCATGAAGGATGATGTAATTAGAATAACAGGCCCAGCTAGGGTTGAAGTAAAGGAAGGCAAGCTTTTAGTTGCTGGAGCAATTTACGTTCCTGGGGAATTCTTTATCGTACACAGATTCAGGTCCTATAGCGTGATGGCTTTAGAGGAGGCTATGATTAATGCTGTATTAGGTAAAGGAGCTGAGGTCGCAAGAACTTCCCTAGAAGAGGAAGTTATTGGGAAGTGGTTAAGTTTAGCTAAGGAGATAATTAGTGATTATCGAAAAACAAGGAGGGCAAGGATTTTGGTTGTTGGACCCATAGAATCAGGCAAGACATCAGTAGCTGCCTTCATAGCTAACTACTTTCTTCAAGGCGGTGTTGAGCCAGTCTTAATTGAGGCTGATATAGGGCAGGAAGATTTAGCTGTTCCTGGTACTATAGCTAGCAAAAAGGTGCGTAAAAAATTCTTATGGCAAAGGGAGTTAGGTTTTGAGTCTTTAAGATTTGTTGGCTGCATAACACCTTCCAAATGTGGTGAGAAAGTCATAGCTTCAGCAATAGATCTAATTAATAAAGAAGATCCCTCGGAACCTCTCATAATCAACACTGATGGTTGGGTTAATACACAAGCTGCTCTACTTCATAAGTTAGAGTTGGTGAGGTGGATCAGACCAACTCACATCATAGTTACCGATATTGGCACATATGAGCTCTTAAGAAACGCTTTAAGGACTTACAAAGTTCTTTATGCTGAACCCCCAAAGAACAAAGTAATTAGGGATAGGGAGATTAGGAGGCAATTAAGAAAAGAATCTTACCTTAAGTACTTCGCTAAAGGTAGCGTTAGGTCATTAGATCTAGCGACCATTAACTTAATGAATTCCTCGGTCTTTGCTGGAAAACCACTTAAGCCAGATGAAGTAGGCAAGTTACTTCCTTGCTTTAGGAGTGAAGGTATAAGAGTCCTTTACGCCAGTATTTACAAGGAATACCTCAACATGGTTATTGTAGAAAGAAGTCAGTCCTTAATGGAGTGCTTAACAAATAAAGAAAGTACCTTTAGGCTTAAGGTTTTTGTGCCCCAAGATTTTGTTGGGTGCTTGGTTGGCTTGGTTAATGAGGACGGCGTTGATGTGGGTGTTGGAAGAATTTTAGGTATTCATTTTTCAGCGAATTCAGTCAATATCTCAATATTAACCCCCTATGAAGGAGCGATTCGTGGGTTAATAGCCAGCCAAATTAAATTAAAGGATGATTTTCAGGAAGTAAGAGGGGATATGGTTTGCGGTCTCTAATGGAAATTATTAATGACTTACGTGATAGCGGTTTTCTTAAGGAGGAGTTAGGGAGGCCTTTGCCAAGGGATTATGTGCCCACAAAAATAATAAAGAAAGCAGAGATTGAGGGGAAAGCCGTAGTTTTTAAGGTTGAGGGTTCTCCACTAACTTGTGTGGCTAATTTAGTTGGTTCACGAAAAATGCTTTACCGTTACTTAAGGGTTTCAAGCGATCAGGAGGCGTACAGCACAATCCTAGGTAGTCTCTCACAGACTAGGAAACAAAGGATGGCTGAGGAGAGATTTAACGATTTTTTTGAGGTAGCTAACATCGGTTGTGAGGAGCTCCCTTCAATAAAGTTTTATCCTAATGATGGTGGGAGATACATAACTTCATCCATAGTTGTGGCCAGAACTCCAGAGCTACACTCATATAATGCCTCAGTACATAGGTTGATGTATGTTCCCGGTAAAGGATTTTCAATTCGCTTGGTCCCTCGGCATCTTTATGCAATCTATAGGAAGAACTTAGAGAACAGTGAAGCAACACCAGTGGCTATCTCTGTAGGTGTTAATCCTCTTCACCTACTTTCTGCTGCTGTCTCACCTCCTTATGGGCATTTCGAGATGGAAATATATGCGTCCTTAGTTGGGGGTGCTTCCTACGTTAAGACTCCTCTTTATGGATTACCCGTGGATCCCTATGCGTCCGTGGTGATTGAGGGCAAAATAACTGAGGAAGTTATTAAGGAGGGACCCTTTGTTGATTTGCTGGAGACTTATGATAGAGTGAGGAATCAACCCTTAATAAAGGTTGATAAAATTTACGTTAATAAGAAATCGAGGTTCTTTCACGTCATACTTCCTGGAGGTAAGGAACATAAGGTGCTTATGGGGTTCCCGAGAGAAGCTGCTATATGGGATGCTGTGAGAAAGGTTGTCCCTTTCGTTAGGGGTGTGAGATTGACTGAAGGTGGCGGTGGATGGCTTCATGCAGTTATTTCCATAAGGAGAAACAGTGATGGTGACGGCAAGTCAGCAATTATGGCAGCTTTTGCAGCTCATCCAAGCCTGAAGCACGTGGTTGTTGTGGACGAGGATATTGACCCAGATAATTATGCAGATATTGAGTGGGCTATAGCTACAAGGTTTCAGGCTAGTAAGGGATTAGTGGTTATTAATAACGCTAGGGGTTCTTCCCTGGATCCGAGTGCTGAGGATGGCTTAACAGCAAAAGTAGGCATAGATGCTACTTACCCCCTTAAAGAAAAAGAAAGGTTTATGAGGCCGACCCTCCCTTAAGGTGGCTACCTTGTACTTAACTAGGAATGAGGAGGCTATATTTAACGGCGAATATGGTGAGATACCTCAGAAAGCCATGAAGGCCTTGGTAAAGGTAGGCGAGGTCTCCGGTGCCAATAAGTTGGTTAGGGTCAATCACGTTCATATTTCGGGCATTTCTTATTTCAACATTGGAGATCCTGGTATCGAATTCCTTGAGGGCTTTGCTGATGCGGAAACAAAATTTGCCACATACACGACAGCTAACCCCTACGCTATTTTAGTGCCTTACCGGAATAAACGATTCAGTGAAGAAGTAATTCTGAAGCAGTCAAAAATAATTCGTGCATTAACCAGAATGGGTGCTAAAGCCTTCACCTGTGCACCTTACTATATACGTAGGCCCTCAGTAGGGGAACACATTGCTTGGGCCGAAAGTAATGCAGTTTTATATGCTAACTCAATAATTGGGGCACACACAAATAGGGAGGGAGGACCATTAGCTTTTTTTGAAGCTATAGTTGGGGAAACATATTTTTCGGGGGTTCACCTGTATGACGGCAGAATACCTAAATGCTATGTAAGTGTCGAAAAACCAGCTAACTATGTTGAGTCTGCCTTATTGGGGTATAAGGTTGGTGAAACTTGCCCTGACAGAATCCCTTATGTTGAGGGATTAGCTAATGTAAGCGAGTCTTGGTTAAGGGCTTTTCTTTCAGCTTTCGGCGCAACTTCAGGGGCTCCGATGGTTGTTATTGAGGGAGTAACCCCTCACTATAGAAAACTGTTTAGCGATTCAGGCCTTAAATCTAAGATCTTCGTAAGTCTTTCTCCAGAAGAATTAAGCTTCACTAAGGGCTCGAGATCCCCTGAGGATGCGGTATATATCATTGGATGCCCTCATCTATCTACTAAAGAAATAGTAGGCATTATCAATTACGTGCTCAATAATTGCCCAAAAAGAAGTAATGAAAGCAAGGAATTATGGTTAATAACAGGCCCTTACTCAGCAAACGCGGTTTACAGGTATGAGAATAAACTGAGGGATAAAGGGGTTAGGCTACTGTATAATTCATGTCCAGTTGTTACTAGACTTGATCTCTTAGGTATTAAGTACGTAATCACCGATTCGGGAAAGGCGCTTTATTATCTGCCGAAGCTTGCTGGAGTTAGGGCTTTAATTAAAGACCGTTCGGTGATCCTTAAGGAATTTTGTGGGGGTAGGTAGCTTGAAGAAATCCTATAGAGTTAAGGAAGTTATTTCCTTAGGCACTGGGCGTGGAAGCATAGTTTGTGGCTTACTCTTACCCTCAGCTGAACCCATTTCTTACTTAGGGGACATTGACCCTAAGTCGGGAGTACTTCATGGTAATGAGGTTTTAGCGGACAAAATACTTGTTTTTCCTAATGCTGTCGGAAGCACCGTTGGTTCTTACGTGATTTACGCCCTCAGAAAATACAATAAAGCACCTAAAGCAATGGTAGTTAATTCAGAGGATCCAGTAACAATTATTGCGTCAATAATTTCTGAGGTCCCTCTCTATAAGTTAATAGACTGTCAAGCAAGGAGTCTGGTCTCATATAAGGGGTGTAGAGCATGCATTAAGGAGGGTGAATTAATAATTGAGACGTGATTCGGCATTCATTGTGTTGGAAGGTATAGATGGTGCTGGCAAAACTACTGTAGCTAAGAAAATAGTGAGTCTCTTAACTAAGGAAGGAATTCAGGCCCTCTACACTTACGAGCCATACACGAAGGACCTTACGAAAATGCTTAAGAAATACGGTAGGTCCTTAGGTGGTGTAATGGAGACTCTACTGATGGCTGCTGACCGGTACTATCATATTAATGAAGTCATAAAGCCAGCATTAAGTCTGGGGAAAGTTGTTGTAAGTGACCGCTATTACTATTCATCAATGGCCTATCAAGGAGCTAGAGGGGTTGAAATCCCATGGATTAAGGCAGTGAATAAATTTGTTCTTAAGCCGGATATCGCAATCTATATAGATGTTCCCCCAGATTTAGGGCTAAAGAGGAAGACAAACTCATCGACTAGGTTAGAGTACCTGGAAGACGATCTAGGCGTGATTAAAGATGTTCGCGCCATATATAAGGACCTAGTTAGAAAGGGAGAGCTTATAGAGATCGACGGTACCTTAGGCTTAAATGACGTGATTAACTCAATTAAGAAGGTCTTATGTGAAAAATTGTCTTTACTTTGCTAGGCCACTGCAGTATTCTAGTATAGCTTCATTTATTTCGTTAATCACTCTCTCAACAATATCTCCTTTAACTACCCTTTCCTTAATTAAGGACCTGAATTCTTCGCTATCAATAAGCCTACATCCTTCGCCCGCAGCCTTCACAATATCAACACCTAAATCAACATACGTAATCGATCCATTAGGAAGTATTTCTGGTGGTGTGTTTATATTTATGTAGCTCCCTTTATGCAACCCATTCTTATTGTAGTAATCATGTACGACATGCCATCTACCTTCGGCAAGAGTCGTTATGGCGTAATCTCCTTTCTCTTTCTTTATTTCTAAACCATCGTAGATTCCTTTAGTCCTTATCTCTCTCTTTAGCTTTAACGTAAGGTTCCCGTCAGTAGCCACGGTATGTGGCTGCATTCTCCCTAAAGATATGTTTTTCTTGAGAGGTCTCTTATGATAAACAATAACGTCTTTCCTCGTACTTAACTGTTTTGTTATCCATTTCTTTAGCCACAGAATTAGTTTCTCATTATTCACATTCTCAGCAATTATGTCAAGTAATCCCACAACATCTTCTCCTTTTTCACGAAGGCTTCTTAGCATGTGATGGTAAGGAGATGTTGAAGTTACTTTTGCCCTAACTTCATCCAGGAATTTTTTGGAGTTATAGGTTAACTCAATAATTCCTACATGCTCGCCTGAATAAACCATCTCGAACATGCTGGAGCTCTTAACTCGTGATTCAACTTTCTTGAGTTCCTCAATGAGGTTCGGAAGTTCCTTAATTATTTCGCTAATTTCGGCTTCATCAGCATTACTTCTCCATCTTATTGAATATCCTTGACTTACGATCGATGATGATATCTCAAGTAATTTAGAAATTCGGTCCTTATTCCTTATGAAGCTACTGAAAGAGACATTTGTGCCTCTGCCAACTATCGCGTATTTACCCACGACTCTAAGCTTGCTTGAAACCAGCAACTTTTCACCTGGTTTTAAAGGAACTTTAATTGTTGTTACAGGCAGTTGCTTACCTTTAACACATTCTTCCTCATCTAGAAGCACAGCCTCACCTACTGGCGTCTTAACGATGCATGCATGATTAGCGAATCCAAGAATCTCGGCTTTGAAGGCAGAATACAGCCCGACCTTAGCCACATAAGTGAGTACTTCAGGAATTTCATTAGTTAGGATATCTAGCACTTCATCAACGGCTTCAGGAAAACCCAGGACCAGTATTTGTGAGGGGTCTTCCTCATCTGACTTAACGGTTACGTCCGCAGGTAGGCCTCTTCTTTCATCAATCTTAAGCCTGTCAGCTATCACCTGTGTAACGTCAACTAATTCAATGCCGTTATCGACCAAGATCTTAGATAGGGCCGTGGAATAAATTCCCCTAACTCTAGCTCTATATGCCATAATACTTACATCCTCTCATACGGGTTTTAGCGGGTTTATGGTTGCTGGATTCATCAATCCTTTACTGTTGATAAAACAGCAACTATGCTCCATATTGCTGTTCTAGTGTGCATGGGCATGTTGGGATCTTGGCTTACTTCGTCAAGAACGCTAACGGCGTTAGCAGCCCTAACGCCAGGAGATAATGAGGTATCTCTAAGCATTTTCATGGCTTCGATGGCAGCCCTCCTAATATTTCTTGGTACGCTGGAATCACTTATTATTTTCTCGAGAAGCATTAAGGCCTGCCTAATTTTTGCCTCATTAACACTTCTTTTATCTTGAGGTATAGCTGAAATTGTTCCTCACCTCCTAAAACAGCTAGGAATTATATAACAACCTCAATTATTAAGCTTCATTCAAAACAAGCTGAGTTAGGCAGTCACTCAAGAGCGAATTCGTACATTATTTTAAGGGTTAAGGAACCTAAATAATCAAGGTGGGTGGAGTGTCAGCCTATGATAAGCAGAAAGCATTGAAGCGGATGGCGGAGCTCTTAAGGTCTGGTGCTGTTATGCTTGAAGAAACCTGTCCAGTATGTGGTTTGCCGCTCTTTAAGCTCAAGAGTGGAGAAATAGTTTGCCCAGTGCATGGACCTGTTAAAGTAGTTGGTTCTGAGGCTGAAGCGATTTCAGCAGTTACTGAATCTGTTCTCAGCACGCTAGAGAAAATAATCACACAAAAATTAAGCAGGATAGTTAACGAGATAATTCAAGGAGATAAGGATCTACTGGACACTGTTAAGGAATTGCAGGAACTCCTAGACCTTATGGAGAAAGTAAGGAAAGTAAAGTCCTTACGTACAACATCACAAAGAAAATGAGGTTATTTTGAACATTTCCTGAAGGTCTCAGAACTTTCAGGTTCTTTAGCATTAGAGTGTAATAATCGTTTTGTTTGGTGCGGGGGGTGGGATTCGAACCCACGCAGGCCTACGCCATCGGGGCTCTCACCTTCGGTGGTCCTGAGCCCGACCCCTTTGACCTTGCTCGGGCACCCCCGCAACGCTTTTTTAACCAGGATAGATTTTTGTTAAGGGTTTTAACTTCCTTCCTCTTGACTCATTAAATCCAAGAACACTTCATAGTAATCTTCTTTTTCTTGTTCTAACTCTTCTTTCCCTCTGCCTTTGCCTTTCTTTTCACTAACTATTGATGTTGTCTTAACTTTCTGTGAGGTTTCCTTAATCTCTATTTTATAATCCTTGGCTTTCCCCTTTAGTTCCTCCTCATAACCACATTTTGGACACTTAAGCACCACTTTGTTTCCTTTTCTCACAGGCACCATCATCGTTCCGCATTTTGGGCAGAATTTCATAGTACTCACAACCAACCAATGTAGCAGGTTAACAAGGTTAAAAATATTTGCTTTAATGAAGGATTTACTCGTTTATAAGTTCTTCCAAAACACTCCTCAACATAGTTTTCCTAAGTTTTTCAGGGGATGATGAGGAAATATAAAGGATTGCTTTAGTTAGCGTTTTCAGGGTATTCCTTATGTTTTCCATTCCTTCCTTAAGATCCTGGATTGATGTGTTTAGATTGTTAAGCTCAAGCTCTATATGGCCAAGAGTGTGAGCAATACTATTTAAAAGAAGTACGGTGGCGTCCTCAGGCCCGCCAAAAGCTTCGATCCCGGAGGCTTCCTGAACGGTTTCAGAAGGTTCCTCTTCTTCATGGATTTCTTTCTCTATAGTTTCATAGTCGCTTTCGCTCTTAGGTAATGTCATCCTAAATTTCTTTTTTTCTTTAGACATTCGAAGCACCTGAGAAAGTGTTTATTGCATAACTAATAGGCTTTGCCTGAGAATGACGGCAACATAAACTGACTGGAAATCAGTGTCTGGTGTCTTAATCATTTTTGGTTGTGGTTCTGTGATCTATATCATATGTAATACCTTTCATCATCTCTTCCGTCAATCCCTTACTTATTAGTGGGCTACTTAAGTCTTTATACTTCTCTAGAACGATGAATATCCTCACAGCTCTTGTGTATTCCATACATTCTGTCTCAACCTCCTCATCAGAATTTAATGTAGCAATAACTTTACTCATACGCAGCTTACCTGAGCTCTTGCAGTCAACCATCCTGAAGTCCTTAACCATTCCATTGATTGCGTACCCCTCTAGATTAAGGACAGGGATTTTTTCGGGCATTACCATCGCCGTCACTAAAAATGATGTTTTAGGTTTTTAACTTAATCTATGGTCTGATGAATTAGGTAGGTCAGATGAATATATTGCTTGTGACAACTGTTTCAGGAGATAGCTTGCTTAGGGATGTTCTAAAAGTTCTTGAGAAGAGCAGTAAACATAGTTTTAAGGTTTTCAGGTCCTCAGCTCAGGTAGCATGCTTATCAACTACGGAATCTTTACTAAGGGAGTTGTTAAGAAGTGGTATTAAGTTCAGGGATTATGACCTCATAATTCTTCCTGGTTTAGTAAGGGGTTCTGCTTCAGTAATTTCTGAGGCTTCAGGGGTTCCTGCAGTTAAGGGAACTATGTATGTTGGTGATTTGCCTGAAATGATTAAGTATTTAGATCAAGGAATTGTTTTTTCGCCTAAATTACCTGCAGACGCGATAATTAAGAAGGAACTTTATTTAACTCTCTCCTCCAGGGTTAAGAAAGTCATTGAGTCTAAGGAAGCGTTCTTTTGGCTCTCAAGAACTAAGGTTCCTTTAAGGCCTCCTCCCCTAATACTTCTTTACGAGCACATCATAAGTAATTCGCCACGAACGAAACTCCCTTTAGGTAGACTTAAGAGAAGGGGGTTTGAGGGTGTCATTTTAGGCTATGAGTCCGGACATAAGAGCCCTCGACAATTCTTCAGTTATGCGGAATTAATTGAGAATGAGGGACTTATAGTTGGTGTTGATGCCCTAGAATACGAAGGATTAAGCAAGGATGTATTAAGTAGTGTTGACTTAGTTATGAATGTTAATTTAAGCAATCTGTATACAGTCAGTAAGTATCTTAAGGAGGGCTCGGGTGTTGTAGTAATCCCTCAGGAAACCAAAGAACCTCAGTCAACCCTGGAGAGCCTGTCTTTGGTGATTTCGGAAGCGTTAAGGGTAGGGATCCAGAAAGTGATTGTGGATCCTTTAGTTAGGCCGCCACTCTTGGGGTTAAGTGAGAGCTTAGTTCGCTTCGCACGATCCATCAAAGACATCAATCTCCCTCACCTTTTTGGAATGCCTAATGTTTACGAACTTATTGATGCTGATACGCCAGGTGCCACAGCTTTACTTGTTTCTTTAGCCTATGAGTTAGGAGCTTCAGCTATTTTAGTTACTGAATCGAGCAATAAAGCTCAAGGAGTAATTGAGGAGTCAAGCATCTCAAGAGAAATGTCATATAGGGCAAGCGTTCGAAAGTCTCCACCGATTGATGTAGGGCTTGATTTGCTAGTGGTTAAAGATAAGAGAGATATAACTATTAAGCCACCCGAATTAAGCAAGGAAGTGCCTTTAGTAACGATCAGGGAATTCATTCCCTTAAAACTGGATGAGAAAATATACCTGAAGATATACGTGGATAAGGACAGAAGGGATGTCATTGTCGACGTTCATTCATCAACAACGCATAAGGTCATTAAGCGGTATAGGGGGAAAGATATTTTAAGCTTAGGTAGGGCCCTAACAAAAGAACAGGGTCTCTCTCCAGAGCACTCACTTTATTTAGGGTTCGAACTAAGTAAGGCAGCAATTGCTTTACAATTGCGTAAGAATTATGTTCAGGATGCGCCTATCTTCAGATTCAGGTACGACTAAAATTTAAAGTACTTAAATTAATTAACGCTTAAATAGCGTTCCTCAAAGAGTGAGGAAGTGGTTGCGAAAGTGATGAGGCGTCCTGCGTCAGCCAGGAAGGTATTAGGTAAGAAAGTAGTTAACGGAAAAACTTACACTTACGAGTACTACACTCTACCCCTAAACATGTACCTCCCTAAGAGGATGGTTGAAAGGTGGGGGATAGATTTCGTTGTTGAGAGAGATGAGGAAAACGGTAGGATCATCATAATTTCTAAGAAGGCCTTGGACCCTAATGGTGAAGGCATTACCAAATGATACCATGTATAAAACTGAATAAAGGTTATCTGAAGCCTACTTGTGATAAGAGTGTCTACTTGGAGATAGTGAAGGCGCTGCTTCAGCTGATTCCTTTAGGTAAAGTAACTACTTATAAAGATCTGTCAAGATTACTTAAGACATCGCCTAGGGTGGTTGGTGCTTTATTGAGGCTTAATGATCAACCAATTGTTGTCCCTTGTCACAGGGTAGTTAGAAGTGATGATAATGTAGGAGGATATACATGGATGGGTCGCCTTAACCCTGACTTTAAAAGACAGCTTTTATTGCTTGAAGGCATTCAGATAAATAAGGGAAAGGTAACATCGGACTTTCTATATAGCCTTTATGATAATTATTTAAACGAGTGAAAACTGTAAGGTATTAGGGAGTCTTAGCTCTATAGTTCCTTAGGATCTCTCTTACGCTCCATTTAATCAATTCCTTATCTCTATGTGTGTCTCCTAAAAACATAACTTGCCTCATCACTTCCTCGCCCTTAATGTAAAGCGTAACAGCTGCCTCACCTTTCCTTAGGGTGTTCACCTTACTAATAACTACCTTTATTTTTCCCCTGAAGGCCTCTTCAACAGATCTCATTATTTCCATAATTAAGGAACTCCTTTCTGTCGATCCGTCAACAATAGCGACTAAGGTTACTTCATTCCCGTAGATGAGTTTCTTAACGTCTCCTATATCTTCAATAACTTTCATGTCTGCTTCTGCCTACATTTTTTCTTTAGTTCCTCATTAATTAAGTTCTTTTCTCGTGAAGACAAATAAATTTCGATATCTAGGGGCTGCTTTTCGTTCCAAGGTACCTTAACTTTTGAGTCTTCAAGTAAAACATAATCGTATTTGCTCAGTTTATTTAGGTCATCACAGCCTAAGTCTTCAGTAAGCTCCTTTAGGAGTTGAGTGAAACCAATATATTCTTTCAATTCTTTTTCAGTTACTGTAGCTCCACACACCATACAAACCAAGTCTGGTGTGAGGGAGTTGAAGCCGCATTTAGGGCAGGGTACAGGCAATATTTTAGTTTTATTCTTTACCCAAGAAAAGTTCCACTTGCTTCTTATGATACTTATTAGGTCTTCTCGACCAGCTTCCTTAGCTGCTGAATATAGTTTAGACGCCAAGTAAAGAATTGAGTCGCCGATATTGTAAACTATGTATTCAAGTTGTTCATTGCTGAAACTCTCTAGCAGGGAAGCAATCCTTGTAGCAATCACTTGATCTAGTTTGCGTTTGTTCCTAATGTATCTTTTTACTAGGGTTTTCACGTTAGTGTAAGAAGTTGTGGAGCCGAATAGCTGGATTAAGATGTCACTAAGTATTTCCTTATACGTCTTTATGCTTAATCCTAGCATGTCCAGGCCGCTAAGAGTTACGAACTCCTCAAGATGTCTATCTACCCAAGCCTCAACATTTATTTCTCTTCTCTTAGCTCGCTCAGTTCTCTCTTTTTTCTTCTTATGGCGTGTCGCCTTCTTTTTTGTTTTCCCTATTTTAATCACCTGAGGTCATATGCCCTTTATTTTAGTTCTTATCTCAATAATGTCTTTATCCTTAAGCACGTGATCTAAGCCTACTCTTTCACCAGCATATTTAGCTGAAGGACCCCAGATCCTAGCGTATTTAAAGAAACGTAGGTACTCCTCTCTGATTTTCTTAATTGCGTCTGCAACCGTTGCTCCTTCCTTAAGTATAAGAGGTTTTTTGGAGGGTAGGGATGAGTTTGGCTCCTTAGTGTAAACCCTAATTATCCCGAGTGCATTAAAAAGAGACCGGGAGACCTGACCTAAGCCATACCCACTAACCGCTGACACGGGAATTACTTTAACATTAGGTAATAACTGATTCAAACCAGTAATTCCTTCCTTAATCTCTTCTTCCGTGAGTAAGTCTACCTTATTTAATAAAGCCACGGATGGCTTGTAAGTAATTTTTTCAAATAAGGCCTTCTCAATTTCCTCTAAAGTTACTTCACCAAAGATCTTGACCTCGACATTCGTGATTTTGTAGCTCTTAAGGAGCTCCTTAAGTTCTTTTATTGTGGCATCAGTAATTTTTCCGGAAAGAGTTATCTTTATACCGTGAATGGCTTTGCTTTTATTTATCTTTACTAACCCTTTAGGCTTAGTTAAGTAAATTCCTGCTTGACCCAACTCATACCTTATGATTTTCGCTTGCTTTATAGGGTTTTGGGAGGAATCCAATACGATAACTAAGGCATCAGCGTTTCTGGCTAGGCCAAGAACTCTTGAGCCCCACCAGATACTTCCTTGGGAGATCCTCTCAATAATGCTTGGCGCCTCAACAAGTTGGATTTGAATATCTTCATAAGTCAGCATGCCTGGTACGGGGAACTTGGTTGTGTAGGGAATATTGCTTATTTTCGGTTTTGCGTTCGTCAGCTTCTTAAGCAAAGAACTCTTTCCTGAGTTCGGGAGTCCTAACATAATAGCTTGAGCAGCTCCTTCCTTCTCTATGAAGAAAGAGGGACCGCCTGTCCCCGCTCTCCTAGCTTTCTTTTCTTCTATCTCTTCTCTTAATTCGGCGATCTTTTTTCTTACCCACGCACGAAGATTTTCAGTACCTTTATGTTTAGGTATGGCAGACAAATACTCTTGAAGGGCTGTTAGTTTCTCTTCAGGCGTTCTCGCCTCTAAGTATTTTGCCCACTTAGCTCTGGCTTCTGGCGGTAGGTTTGTTGGCATACTTAACACCTAACGAAAGTTAGTGAAGGGATTCCTTACTCCAGTCTAAGAGTGTTTTCTCGGAATTGATCATAGTGCCTTCAGTAAGGAACTTTCTCAGGGTTTTCCATGATCTCCTAACTATAGGAGGGAGTTCATTGATGTTATTGTTTAGTAGGACGCCTTCCAGCCACTTAATGGTTTTGGGGTCTGAGGGATATCCACTGCCGAAATCTCCGTAATAATTCCTCATTAATTCAACATGTGTATCCCTTAAGTATTTAGCAATAATTGATGCTGCACTAACAGCGACATATTTTTCGTCTGCCTTAATCTCGTAAGTTAGTTTGGAGCCTTTAGGCATATATTTCCTGATGATATTGGGTGCTTGGCGAGAATTAATAGCATCTATGTAGACTCTTTCTACGCATAAACCCATCTTCCTTACGCTAGCCAATATGTTTATGAATCCTTTTAGAGTTAAGGAAGTAAGGTTTATCTTATCTATTAGTTGAGGTCCATAGCGAAGAACCATAATTGCTTTAGCAACTGAGATTATTTTAGGGAACAATTCTTTCCTTCTGGAGGGACTTAATTTTTTGCTGTCTTTAACCCCCATAACTGATAATTTATTTAATGTATTCTTAGACAAAACTATTCCAGCAATAAACATATCTCCTATGAGCGGTCCTCTTCCGGCTTCATCTATTCCTACAACATAGCACTCTTTATTATTCAGCATCTTTAATCACCTTCACCACACGCCTCAGACTAGGTACGTCCTTACTTAGATCTCCCTTGTGAAAGGCTTCAATAACAAAGCTTTTCACACTCCTTAAAACATTCATTTCTTTTAATTGGTTAATAATTGTCTCCACATAACTCTCGTCAGGAAAGAGATGGCTTCGAAGGACCCCGTTTTCAGAGCTATATCCATGTACGTGAACTACTTGTGTTCTTTCCATTAGTTCCGGAGCTTGATCCCTTAAGACCTCGCTTAAATCGTAAGTTTCCCTCCATTTCTTAAGTCTTCGTTCAATAATGTGAGGAGGATCTAGACAAACCCCTAATTCAGGGTCCTTTAACTGCGTAAGGATTTGTGGAAGATGTTCTTCATCCCCGCAGCAGCGATCGGTGGTGGTCTCGATTTCTAAAGGAACGCCAGCGTTCTTCGCTAGGGGAAGTAATTCATTTAACGAATTGATTCCTGCCTGTATACATTTCCTGTCTCTATAGCCGCAGAACGCTTGGTTTGTGGTTAAATGAATCACGAAATATTCGGGTTTAAAGGCCTGCAATTCCTTAACGCATCTTGAGATTTCCTTGACGGAAGACCTTCTTAGTTCTTCAATCGGGGAAGATAGAGCCAAGTCCCTCCAAGGTAAATGAAAACTGTATACGTATCCTCTCCTTCTTAGCTCGGTCAGGAAAGCTCCAGGAACTTCCATATCGTGACATAAAGGATAATCAACACTTAATTCAACGCCAGTAAAGCCAGCTTTCTTAATTGCTTTCAGGAGCTCTCCCGCATTATTTAAATCCTTCAGCCAGATAGAGTACAAAACCTTCAATTCTTCAGGGCCTCTATAGATTCAAGTAGTATAGGTACTATGTCCTCAAAATCACGTTTAAGCTTCTTGATTATGTCGGAATGTCTTTCTTTCTTCTTTGTTGGTGATTTGTTTATTAAATCAAGAACCTCACCAGTTGTTGAGGCAATAAATAATGGATAGCCTTTCTTGAATACACATTCATTAACATACAATTTAGTAGGGAAGTAGATTATCCCGGGAGTTCTAAGCAAAGCAGCTTCCCTAGCAAGCGTTGATCCGCCAGTAACTACGCTTCTTGCGTAGTAAGTTAGGCTAACACCATCATACATTCCCTGAATAAGCTTAATCCTTAATCCTTTCTCCCTCATCTTTTCGGCAAATAAGTAATGGTCTTTATACCTAGGTATTATGACTGCCGTTATGCCGTTTTTGCTTAGCTCCTCCACGATTTTGCTTAAGTTCACTTTGGGCCGTAAGCCCTCATAGTAAGTCGCTAGGTGCTCATGAGGCCTTATAACTATGTAACTCCATTCAGTAAGCCCTAAATCTCTTATATACCTTAAATCGGGTTTAGTTCTCAGGAGCCATGTCACCTCATCAACGCCGCCATAAGACCTTAAAGTTGTTTTAGGGTCATAGATAAATTTTCTAATTTCATAGTGCGGGATACAGTTAGAGAAAATAACTGCTGATGCTAAAGGTAGTGAAAGCCTGCTTGGCAACTCAGAATGAGGAGAGTCCGTAATGGCTATGTAAGGTAACCTTACGCCGAAAGCTACTCTTGCTGCAGGAGGATTAGGATAAGCAATTAAGACCTCAGGCTTTTCTTCCTTAAATATCTGGAGGAGGCCCTTCATTCTTGCTATGTCTGCTTCAACCTTACTTATTGGGCTGCCTTCAGAATACTCTCCAATGACCTTGGGTTCAATCCCTAGTCTCCTGAGCGCCCCCACAGTATACTCGTACTCTCTGCAGGTGATTACTACGTAGTGTCCCGCCTTAATTAATTCCTTCGCTATAAATCCAAAAAGGGTTGCTTGCTTTGACGTTAAGGCATCAAGCCATATCTTTATCTGAAGTCACCTCCGCCCTATTGTTATGAGTTTTGCATTCGAGGATATTAACATTAAATCCTTGCTCAAGTAGAATACCTAGGGTGAATTAAATGATTAGTAATAGGCTTTTCGGCACAGATGGTGTTAGAGGAATAACTAATGATTTCATGAACCCAGAGTTTGTGGTCAGGCTTTCCGGGGCTATAGGGACCTTCTTTGGTAAAGGTTCGCGTCTCTTAGTTGGAATGGATGCTAGAGCTGGCAGCTACTTCATAAGACATGTAGTTATAGGCACTTTACTTTCTGAAGGCCTTAAGGTCTATGATGCCGGTCTCATCCCTATTCCCGCTCTCCAGTACTATATAAAAGAAAATGGTTTTGATGGAGGCATAATGATAACTGCATCCCATAATCCGCCTGAATACAGTGGAATTAAAGTGATTATGGGTGATGGCGTTGAGGCACCAAGAAATGTTGAGAAAGAAATCGAGGAAATTTTTTGGGAGAAGAAATACCTAAGAACTGACTGGAGGTCTTTAGGGTATGATTCCTTCAGGGTATATGATGTAATTGATTACTACATTAATGGTGTGATAGAGAAAGTTGATGCTGAGGTAATTAGGAAGACTGGATTTAAAGTAGTGGTTGATGGAGCGAATAGCGTTGGTTCACTATCTACACCTAAATTACTAAGAAGATTAGGCGTAAAGATATACACCATAAACACGGATATATCTCACATACCTAACAGAGCTCCTGAACCTACCCCAGAATCCCTTAAGAACTTGTCGTCGGCAGTAAGGGTTTGGGGTGCAGACTTTGGTGTTGCTCACGATGGCGATGCCGATAGGGCTATCTATGTTGATAGCGATGGTGAGGTAATCTCAGGCGACAGGACTGCTGTACTTCTATGTAAGCACCTAGCTTTAGATAGGAGGGATAACTTACCTAAAAGAGTGGTTACTGCTGTATCCTCATCAACTATAATAGAAGATGCTCTTCGAGATTACGGTATTGAAATAGTTTGGACTAAGGTAGGTAGTGTAGGAATAGCTAGGAAAATGATGGAGATAGGTGCTATGGCCGGCTTCGAAGAAAACGGAGGTTTCATGTTCCCCCCGCATCAGTACGTTCGTGATGGAGCCATGTCCATTGCTTTAATGCTTGAGTACCTAGCTATGAACGGCACTTCATTAAGGGAGGAAGTGCTTAAGCTTCCCAGAAGGTACTCAATTAAGACTAAAGTGCCTCTTAAGCCGGGCGTAGACTTAAATAAGGTTAATGAGGCGCTTCAACAAGTTTTTGGGGATCAGAGGGTAATTACTGTTGATGGAATTAAGGTTATCGGCAAAGATTATTGGTTCCTCGTTCGTCCATCGGGCACCGAACCAGTTCTGAGGGTCTTTGTTGAGGCGGCTGATAAAGAGAAAATGGAGAAACTACTTAATTCTGTCTTGAATTGTGTTAAGCAGGTGTTGAAATGAGGTATGCATTACTCAATTTGCTTGCGTGCCCTATGTGTAAGCACTTCCCTCTAGAACTACATGTATTTGAAGCAAGGGAGGAGTCAAGGAAGTTCGAGATTAAGAAGCCGTTCTGCGATTACTACTGTGGTTACTTACGGAAGTACATTAGAGACATAAATAATGAAGAACTGCCGTGCGATGAATGCTTGAGGAAGGAAATAAAGGCTGGCCTTTTAGTTTGTCCTAAATGCGGAAGGTGGTACCCGATAATTGAAGGTATCCCCTTAATGTACCCGGATAAAATGAGAAGCCATCCCAGGATTAAGGCAAGAGAGCGTGATTTTGTTTTGACGTATAAGGATAAGTATCCCGAGCTCTTTCAGAAAATACTTAAGAAATACAACCCTACGGCTTAACTAGCCTCTTTTCTTTTTTGTTATATTGGGGTTGAGGAGTTTTAAGCAAACGCTTCTTAAGTTCCTCAACAGGTGGGTTCATGCTTGAAGCGCTCCTATTAGTTGTTACAGTTGTTTTGGCAGGCTTAGCTATCACAGGATATGACCAATATTTAGCCACTAAAGTACGAAATAAGTTAGTTAGGGATAAATTAAGGGGTGCAGAAGCCTCCAGTAACTTAAATGATTTTGATTCAGTTACGAAAATGAGGGTCAAAAAAGTTAAGGCAACAAAAATAGGTAGTTATTTAGTAATTACTTTAGTGATTAGCGATAGTGGCCGAGGTGGTGAGGAAATAGAGATCAGTGACCCAACCCTTCTTCTGCCTTTACTGGCTGGTGGTGAAGAAAGTAAGGAGGAAATTACTTAATAAAAAGTGACTCATAATTTTTCATTAATTCTGTGCTGGTTCTTGTGTCAACAAAGAGGGTTGATACCTCGTCTATATCGTCAGCTTGGATCTCGTCCTTTCCTTTCCTTTTCGCTACGACGGCAGCAGGCCTTAAGAGTTGTGCAGCATACCTCAAACTTCTTTGGATGCCAAGCTCAGTTAGTTTGTTTAGCGCTTCCGAGTTAAGCTTAATACCTTCTTCAAAAGCCCTAATCTTCAGTATTTCTCTAATCTCTTCCTTCTTGTAGGGCTTAACAGGAATAAGAAGTAATCTATCAAGGAGGTCTAGAGGTATTCCATGAGGGGCCTCAACATCTGTACCCCTAATTTTTGTAACTCCTCTATTAGTTGCTAAAATAAGTATGGGTGAGAATTCTGATTCGAGCACCTTGGTAAGGAAGGAAAATGCCTCGAGATCTAGTAAATGGGCGTCATCTATGAATAGAACCCCAGGAAGTATTTCGGCCTTACCTTCATCTATCCACTTCTTAACTTGCGAATTCACTGATTTCCTCACATCCTCATCAATCTCTCTCTCAAACTCAACACCGAAAAGCCCCGTGATGGAGAATCTCTGACTAGCGATATATACATCTAGGTCGTTAAAGGTGAATACGTTAATGATTTCTTTCTCTTTCTTGACAGGTCCTGAGGGTTTTTCAGACTCTATGTATGTGGGCTCAATGTCGTAGTACTTAGCTTTCTCAATACCTTTAACTCTACCTACCTTATGAACTATCCCAGTTTCTGCGTCAATCCATATGTGATCTCCTTTCCTAACCCTTAACTGAGTGAGCTGGGACGTTACTTCTTCACCAACATTTAGCGTTAGTGTGTCGTCCTTAGTCTCTAAGGTTATTCTAGCTTCTCTAGGCACCCTTACGTAAGGATTGAAGGGATGTCTTACATAAGCTAACTTAATACTTGATACAACTCCCTCATAAACCGTTCGTTTTTCTCTAATCTTTACTCCCATTGCTTTCCTGACAGCCCGCATTAGCACTTCAGTCTTCTTGGCCTCAGAAGAATAAATTTCGGCACCGTATATAGACACGAATGGAGTATCCTCGCCTAATTCCCTTGCTATAGCTACCGCAAGAGCTGTCTTCCCTGTTCCAGGCGGACCAACAAAAAGAATTCCTTTACCAGCCATTTTCCCTTCCTTTATTAAGTTAACTACTATTCCTGCTGCTTTCCTAGCCTCTAACTGCCCGACTAATCCGTCCCCAATAAGTAAAGGCTCTCCTTTATCGTCAAGACCTAATCCTTTTATATGGCTGTGTAACGTTAAGAGGTATTCTTCTCTCTTTACTGGTTTAATTTCCTTTATCTCGGCCATGAGCATCCCTAAAAAAATTATGTTTAATGTTAAATATTATTTTCGCGGAACTCTTTAAATAACGCCTAGGCAAGAAGTAATAGGTGGTTATGTGTCGCAGAAAGGTTCAGGTAAGGGAACAGGGAAAGAACTACGTATAGTTACGAAGAAGGTTGTTACTGAAGATATAGTCAAGAAAGATATAAGGAAATTAAGGCTTATGAAAATAATTGATCTATTTACTCAAATCAGTGAAAGAGGGCTAACTAAGCTTCTGTACATGATTAAGGACGAGAAAGGAGTAGATATTGGTTATGAATTCATAATGATCGGAGACACACCCAGTAGCAGGGATTTAGCGGACGATTTAAGAATCCTGCTTTATTTGGGGCTAATAGAGACAGATCCTATCTCACGGAGGTTGAGGCTAACATCTAAAGGGAAGGAGTTCTTGGAATTAACACAGGTTTCAGATAGTGAATTGGAGGAAATAATTAAGGCTTGTGAGGAGCTGAGGCCTAAGATAGAGGCTGAAGAGAGTGCTACTCAATTAATGCTTGGTGCTAAAAGGAGAAGAAGGCGCAGAAGATTTTAATGTAATCGTTAATTTTTGTGAAGTTCTGAGATAAAGAGCTCAGCAGACTTTCTTGGATTAGGGGACCTAGTTATTGCTGAACCAACAACAATTATTTGGAATCCTAAATTCTTTATCTTACGCACATCTTTGGCTTTAATGCCTCCACTTATGGAAAAGTGCAACCTGAACTCATTTATAAGGCTACTGTACTTGCTTGCTACATCTCCAGCAGTCAGGCCTTTAGATTTCTGGACATCTATTCCTATATGCAGATTCACTGTATTGACTCCCAAAAAGGTAAGCTCTCTAACTTTCTCCGCAACATTCCTGATCCCTAAAGTATCAATAACCACATCAGTACCTGACTCTTTGCCTGCTTTAAGAGCTGACATAATGACTTCCTCGTCACTCGAGGCAAGAACTGTAGTTATGTCTGCTCCCGCGTCGTGTGCTAATTTAACCTCCAGTCCTCCAACATCAGCAGTTTTCATATCAGCCAAGACTAGTGCTTCTGAACCAACAAATGCCTTCAGAACAGATACGGCCTTCATTCCTTCAGCCTTAATTAGAGGTGTTCCAACCTCAAAAATATCAATAGGTAGGTCGCTGATCTTCTTAGCTAGCTTGATAGCATCTTCAATGGATGTGAAATCAAGAGCAACCTGGAGTAAAGGTCTTTTAACCTCCCTTAATTTTTTGATTAGCTTCCCCAACCTACTCCCTAAGAACTTATTTATGGTAGGAAATTAAGGTTACCTAAACAATTAAGTTACTTCTTGGAGTCATCAATGAATTAATTGAGTTATAATTGATGGCCGTTTTAGCGGCTTTAGGATAAATCTATAAAAAATAAGTTAAGTAGCCAGCGTTAGATAAATTTGCTTTTTTACTCTTTCTTAGCTATAGAGATCTCTATTGTAGAAACCCTAGTTTGTCTGCCTTCGGCAGTAGTCACTACTTGGCTCCCTATCTTAATTTCCTTAATCTGCACTTTATCGGGTAGGAACCTGCTCCTAACTATCTCAACAGTATCTACAGCCTTGCTAATAGCTCTACCCCTAGCCTTCACTATTATTTCTGGGACACCCTGATTTAACAGGGTTAAAGTAGCTAACACGTAGTTCATGACTGGTTTCTTACCTACTAACACTACATTGCTTGATATTGGACTTTGCGACGATGACATTTTTTCTCACCTCAGACCTTTACTTGCTTTGTTTTCAATGAAGTAACTAAGGGGCGCTTAATAAGTTTTTATGGTATAAATACTTTCACTATTAAGTATAGTGCTGTATTGCTGGATTATTCCTTTATATTGTTTTATGTACCAAACTCTATAGGTGAAATAATTGGAGGAAGGACCTAATTATAGGAGAGAATTTATTGGGTTGGGTAAGGTAGAGAAAGCTATAGTTGACCTTGCCAAAGGACTTGCTGAGGCCAGACTATCTCCTTCGGACCTAACTAATCCTGTCTCTTTTCAACTGGCTTTCTCACGCCTTTACAAAGCACTGATGGAATCTATGGAGGGAGGACCAAAAGAAGAATATATAGCAGAAGTCAGATTTAAGGATGACTTAGGTAATGATGTGGTTTTGGCCGTTGATTTAGGTAAGGAGGTACCTCCTTTCGCTAAGAAAAACGTTAAGGCCAGAATAATTGTTGAGCTTTATGAGGAAGTCCAGGAATGAGGACTGCCGGCTTTGCATGAAGAACCTAAATTCTACTTAAAGGGGTGGGTTAGCTCTAAGGCTTTCAGGAGGTTATTGGGTGTAGCGGATTATCTGGGTAGGGAGAAAGGCCTTACAGTATTTAAGCTCTCCAGAAACAAAATCATCAATAAAGGCCTTACGCCTGATGACGTAGTAGATATTCTAGAGGGTTCAGGAGCCGATTATTCGGATGAAGTAATTGAGTTCTTAGATTCTTTAAGGAATTCATCAAGTAAGTCAGTAACCTTAAGCTTTGACGGATCTAAGATATACGCTAAGTTCAGTACTTATTTGGGGGAGTTATATCCTGAGAGATTTAAGGACTTACTTAGTTACGATAGGTCCTCAAGGTTGTTTTATACGTACCCTTACCGCTATCCTGACCTAATCAGTAGATTAAAAGGGCTCAACTTCTCTGTAGTTGATTTAACAGGTTTCAGTATTAACAGGAAATTAAGCGTAAAAATAGAGTTCAAAGGCCAATTGAGGGACTATCAGGAAGAAGCCATTAATTATTGGTTAAGGAATGGAGGTAAGGGCATAATAGCTTTACCCACAGGTTCAGGAAAAACAGTGATTGGGGTAGCTGCCATAGCAAAGGTATCACTAAAGACATTGATTATTGTGTACACTAAGGAGCAACTACTTCAGTGGCGCAAATCATTAATGGAGTTTACGGACGCTGAACAACACATGATCGGGCTTTACTACAGTAAAGAAAAAAGGATCTCAGATATCACTCTGGCAACATATCAAACTGCCTACAAGTACATCCATAAATTATCTCCTTACTTCGGCTTTTTGGTGATTGATGAAGTTCATCACCTCCCGGCAGATAAATTTAAGCATATAGCGACAAGTTCTCCTGCAGCCTATCGTTTAGGCCTCTCAGCAACCCCCTACAGAGAGGATGGCAAGCACACTTACCTATTTCCATTAATGGGAGGAGTTGTTTATTATAAAACCCCATCCGAGCTGGCTAAAAAAGGATATTTAGCGCCATATAGGGTCATAACAGTTAAGGTATCGCTTTCCAGCAACGAGAAGAAAGAGTATGATGAGTTAAGGAAGCTTTTCAAGAAGTATATGGTTTTTGGCAGCTTTGATGACTTAGTTAAGGAAGCGCAGAAAGGAAATTTAATGGCGATAAAGGCATTAAGGATTCATTCTCGCATGCTACAAATCATTCAGAAATCAAAATCTAAGCTTATGAAGGTGAAGGAAATAGTTGAGAAAGAGCTTTCTTCAGGTAAGAAAATCATCATATTTGCACATTATGTTGAGGTTGCTAAAGCAATAGCTGACTTAGTTAATGGTTACCTACTAACAGGCTCGGTTAAGGATGAGGTAAGGAAAAAAATTATTGAGGAATTTAAGAAAAGTAGGTCCGGCGTTCTGGTTGTCACAACCGTTGGTGACGAAGGTTTAGATATACCTGATGCTTCAGTAGGTATTTTGGTTGCTGGCACGGGCTCAAGGAGGCAGTTCATCCAAAGATTAGGCCGGCTTCTTCGTCCAGGGCAAGGTAAGGAAGCCGTACTTTATGAAATAGTTGCTAAAGGGACATCAGAAGAAAGTCAGGCAAGAAAAAGAAAGAAGATTAGGCTGGATGAATTCAGCAGACGTAAAGAATGGCCCTAGTAAGCAATTCCTTAAAGATTTTATCTTTATTAAACCCGAAGAAAACAATCGAGTTATTGTAGGTTAGTTCACCCATAATTGCCTTACTCCCTAAATAAAGAAGTGGCTTCACTAAGTATCTCAGCTTCCTTATTTTATTAAGGTCTAGTACCTTAACTCTCAATTGTTTCCTTAAATTAAGCCCTGAGAGTAAGAAATGCGAACACCAATAACACCTTAATTCACCCTCTTCATTATCTTCAGCTAGTTTATCTAGTATGGCAACATGTTTTGCGTTAAGCAACTTATTGAGATACAACTCTAGTTCTTCTTCGTTGGGCGACCGATATAAGAGGCACCCTACTCTCTTTTCTTTGTTTGCCTCTTGAAGATTAAAGAACGGTATCTGAATATTTAAGTCGCGGATGTTATAATCGATAATTGTTTTTTCCTTAGATAGATATTTTCCATCAACCCAAACATCTTCTTCCAATACGTATTCTGGTTTCTTAGAGTTTAACTCTCCTGGGGTTAAGAGTGCTGGTAAGGGAATGGCTACATATGTCTTCAGCCCCTTGAAGTCAGCTAACCCCACAAAAGGCTTCAGGGGCAGAATTACTTCATTGCTGAACTTGTTCAGTGCTTCACGCACTAAACTAGCGTTTGAAACAATTTCGTTCAGCAGGTATACCTTACTTCCTTTACTGACCTTCACTTTATCCCCCAACAAGTTCGTCAAGATTTAGTATAGTTATATAGTAATTAAGTGGCTTATTTTATTCCTGTACCGATAGAGAAAGGCCTAATGAAGCTAGGTAGTAATAGTACCGAGGAGTTAAATCTCCTGCTTAGAGGAATTAATGAAGTATTTTGATGTAACTCTCCCTCAGTACCTTCTCAATAATATCTTCCTTTTTGGCATCAACAGGAATTATCCCAGTAACTTTTGATCCTGTATGACCAACAAGCAAATTAACTGAATTGTTAGTATAGCATGAATGATTTGTGATTACTCGTACCTTCTCGCCAATATCAATACCGTCTTCCTCAGCCCTTAGTACCGCTATTTCCTGTGACACCCTAGTAACTATGGCTCTAGGGTTATTCACTAGCTGCCCATAACCGACTAACCCGCCTCTATTAGAGGGTTCTATATATTTGGTACCAGCATCAATAATAGCGAGCTTGTTTCCTGAGTGCTGTGGTTTCGATATAACAGTCGCTAATAACGTAAGTGCGCAATCTTTTATGCTTGCTGAACCGTAGGCTAAAGCTTGAGTTCTGTCAAAATATACGTAATTTCCGGGGAACAGGTGAGTGTAAATACCTTCTGCTACATCGAACCTGAATGTGGGTGTGGAGCCAGCACCAATAATTTCTGGCTCTATATCGTATTTCTTAAGGTTACTTACTGCAGTCTCCATTTGTTTAGCGCTATATTTAGCGATTTCCTCAACTTCCGTAGGGTTTTTGGCTCTATAAGCGTTTCCCTGGTGTGTGACGATCCCCGCAAAAACCAAATTCCTGAATTTTCTTAGTTTCGTAACAAAAATTCCTGCATTCTCAGGCTTTATACCAAGCCTTCCGTAGCCCACATCGATCTTAATACAGTATTCAACAGTTGCAGCATTTGATCTTAGCTCCCTACTTATGGTTTCAGCCATCCGTAAATTATCGATCCTGACGATAACCTTAGTTCCTCTCTCAATAAGGTTGATTAGTGCCTTAATCTCTTCCTTACTAACTATAGGGTAGGCAATCATTACATTCTTAGTTATGCCTTTATTAACTAGGGCGCTCGCCTCATAAACATTACTACTTAAGAAACCGTTGGAGCCAGCATCTCTCTGCAACTTAGCAATAAAGGTGGATTTTGTGGTCTTGAACATTGGCCATAGGTGCTTGTTGTTGCTTTTAGCAGTATATGCTGCTGTGTAAATGTTTTTTCTCAGCCTTTCTAAATCAACTAATACTGTAGGTGTTCTTAACTCACTAATTCTCAAAGTACTTAACCGGTTTAATTATTGTAGTCAATTAAAATATCTAATTTCGCTAACGCTTATTGATCCTCCTTAATGATGGTTTTTAACCTAGATTATCAATAAGTTTTATTGTTTAGACTATTCTATGGTGTGATGAGCCTTGTAAGGGCTGAAATAATGATGTGGACCAGGCTGCTGAGCTCCTTTTTCAGCTGGATAAGCTTATAAAGTATAAATCGTTATGAATCATGGATGGCATTATGTCTTCCGCAATAGTTTTAATTAATACTGAAATAGGTGCGGAATCAGAAGTTATTAATGCCTTAGCAAAGGTTGAAGGGATTAGGGAAATTTACGAGGTTTATGGAATGTATGATATCGTTGTTAGGGTTGAAGCAGAATCTCATGAGGCGCTTAGGGAGTTAGTGATTGACAAAATTAGGAGGATTCCTCAAGTTAGAGGAACTACAACAATGATCATTATTGAGAGTAAGAAGTTATGATTTAGTTATTTGGGAAAATCATTTAATTAAAATCCACATAATAATTTATTGCTTCTTCAGTTTTCTCAAGTCTTATTCTTTGACTTTACTTTGCTGAATTAGCCGGCCTCAAAGCGTTTTATTTATTAAGAAATCGCTTGTCTTGATTTACTCATGGATTAACTTTATCTTTATTTTATGTTGACTTATTTGCGAATTATTCTTTAATGGGGTGAAGCCCTTTTAAGGAGCTATAATTAGCTAGCTCATTACTAGGTAATGAGTTATGATAATTAAAGACATGTGTCCTAATTGTGGGGGACCCATAAGTGAGGAACGCCTTAAGGCAGGGCTCCCCTGCAATAAATGCTTACCCAGCAAGTACTTACCCTTACTAAAAAAGCAAGGATTAAGGAAGGTTCTGGCACAACTAGGTAAAACCAAGAGATTGGTGAATGTTTTCCTTCTAGAGGATGAGTTGAAGGATTTTGAGGCATTCTTCTTTAAGCTCACTAAAAAGCAGTTCTGGACCATCCAAAAAGCATGGGCTAAAAGAATGCTTGAAGGGGACTCATACGCTCTTATTGCCCCTACAGGCGTAGGGAAAACAACGTTGTTGCAGGTTTATGCACTATACAGAAGCAATAATGGTAGCAATGTCCTCTACATAGTACCTACTGTTGAGTTAATGAAGCAAGTTCTTGCATCCTTCAGGAATTATTCACTTCCTGTTACGGTTCAGGACTCAACAGCTCTTAAGCCACTGCTTAAAGAAGGCGGCTTAGTTAAGGGTAGAATAGATGTCTTGACTCATGCATTCATTTACAGAAATAAAGACCTGTTCAGGAACGTAAAGTACGACTTAGTGATAGTGGATGACTTCGACGCCCTCCTTAAATCTTCATCACTGATTGACTTAATACTTAATCTTTTGGGAGTGAATGAGGAAGCAATTAAGCTTGCTAGGAAAGTAGTTTCTTTGAAGTCTGAGCTGATGTTCTATAAATACGCAGGTAACGACGAGAAAGTCAATGAAATATCTGAAACGCTCTATAAGACCGAGATGGAGCTAGCCACATACTTGGATGTCGATTCTATGGGTCAGTTGTTGATAGCTAGCGCTACTGGCAGAGCTAAGGGCTCAAGAATTAAGGTGCTTAGGGAAATACTTGGGTTTGAGGTTGGCTCAATAATGGATTACCTCAGGAATATAGTTGAAGTTAGTGAGAAGTTAAGTGAGGTTGACTTAAGTAAGCTCCTTAAGGAGCTTGAGGGAGGGACTTTAATCTTCGTAAGTAAAGATAGGGGGTTAGCTTACGCAAGAAAATTAGTTAATGAGTTAAGGAATGAAGGCATAAGAGTTGCTGCAGCAACCTCAAGAAAAGCTCTTGATATGTTGCGTTCAGGAGATGCAGATGTTTTAGTGGGTGTCGCAACCTATTACGGGATCTTAACCAGGGGTATTGATGAACCCTTGCGAATATATAACGCTATTTTTGTAGGAATCCCAAAATTTGAGTTTCCGTTCGACTCAATAGTGACCAGCCCTACGGGGTTTCTTAGGTCCGTTATTGAAGCCGCTAAAAGAGGTTATAGACTCTCCGAGGATTGTAAGGATCTCTTAAAAATTCTGTCCAGGCTAAGCCCTGGTAAACTCAAGGTACTTCAAGCTAGCCTGAAGGGTTACCTGGAGGTTGAGGGTTTCTTATCGGAAGTTAGAGACAGGATATTGAAGGAGATTCCATCCATTAAGAAGTTCGTATATGATTATGTGAAAGAAAAAGGTAAGTTAACTACGGACTCATATATTATCACTTTAAAGGGAGGGAAACTAATAGTTAGTCTGCCAGATGTAATGACTTACATTCAAGCTTCAGGAAGATCTAGTAGATTGCTTAAAGGAAACATGACTTTAGGGCTCTCGATAATCCTTTATGAGGATGAGGATCTGCTCAAGATATTCCTTAAGAAGCTAGCAAGGTATGTTTCTACGCAGGAATTTATTCCTTTAAGCAAGCTCGACCTAAAGAAAGTTAAGATGGAGCAGAAAGCAAGTAGGAGTAGAGAAACCTCTGGTTTGGATGTCGAGAGAATTAAGTCAGTTTTAATCGTTGTTGAGTCCCCAACTAAAGCGAAAACGATTGCTAGGATGTTCGGCAAACCTGGCAGGAGATACTTGAGTGACTACATTGCTTACGAGACCGTAATTCCTCTTAAAGATAAAGTATACATAGCCACAATAGCTCCGACCCTAGGCCACTTGCTTGACCTAACCGTTAATGAAGGTTTTCATGGAACCCTCAAGAACGGGAGAGGTTTGAAACCAATATATACTACGATAAAGAGATGCATGAATTGCGGTTATCAATTTACTGATGACGTGGATAAATGTCCGCGCTGTGGGTCGTCCAGGATTAGGGATAGTAGGAAAGTTGTTGAGGCTTTACGTAAACTTGCTCAAGAAAATGACGAAGTAATAATAGCTACTGACCCTGATGATGAGGGAGAAAAAATAGCTTATGATGTTTATCTCTTGCTTAGGCCCTACATAGATTCTTTTAGAAGGGTTGAGTTCCATGAAGTCACGAGGCACGCATTCCTTCAAGCACTAAAATCACCTAGAAAGCTCGATTTAAGGAGAATAAATGCCCAAATAGTTAGAAGAGTAGATGACAGGTTGGTTGGTTTTGAATTAAGTAATGTCTTAAAGACTAGGTTAGGAAAATACTGGCTTGGTGGAGGCAGAGTTCAGTCTCCGGTCCTGGAGTGGATTGTTGAGAGATATAGGGAGTATTTAAAGAGTAAAGGTAAGTTAATCGTGATTAAGTTACCTAATGACATGAAAATCACGTACTTCACTCACGAGGAGGATAAAGTCAAAGAAGTTGTTAAATACCTGAGTGAGAACGGGATATTCCTTAAACTCCTTAAAGAGGAGGTGAAAGAACAACTACCTAAGCCTCCATATACAACGGATTCTTTACTTTATGACGGTATGAGGTACCTGAAATTAACTCCTGGTAAGCTAATGAGGGTAGCTCAGGACCTGTTTGAGCTTGGCTTCATAACTTACCACAGAACCGACAGCACTCATGTTTCGCAAATAGGTATTCAGATAGCTAAGGAATACTTAGTAAAGAATGAAGAGATAGAATTCTTTACGCCGAGGTCTTGGGGGCCTGAAGGCACACATGAATGCATTAGGCCTACTAAACCAATTGCTAGTTTAGACGAAGTAGATGAGCTCGGCTTCGGCATGTTCCAAAACCTTACATGGTACCATAAAAGACTTTATGACCTTATCTTTAGGAGGTTTATTGCAAGCCAAATGCCACCAGCTAAATTGAGGTTTTACACATATAGCGTCGATTTGGGGGAGCTAAAATTGCAGGTCTCAATACCTACTGAAGTCCTGGTTCCTGGGCACCTAAGGTATTCCTACTTGAAGGTATATGCGGATATGAAGGGTAAGAAATCGCTTGTTGTTAAGAACGCAGATGTTAAAGTAATGAATGCTGCTGAAGTTCGTCTATATACTTCTTCAGACGCAATTAAGCTAATGAAGAAAAAAGGTATTGGAAGACCAAGCACTTACGCAAAAGCTATAGAGAATAACTTACGCCACGGATACCTTATAGCTTCTAAGAAGAGACTATACCTAATCCCGACTAAGTTAGGTATAGAGGTTGCTGATCTAATTAAGGAAAACTACCCAGAATTAGCTGATGTTAAGGCAACAAGAGATCTTGAGGTTTTGTTGGAGCACGTGAGGAAGGGAAGCATGTCCAGGAATACTGCATTAGTTCTCTTGCTTAGCGACGTAATAAGAATAAGGGTTAAAGATCACCTAGGAACAAGGCTTCAGGAGGGAATCCCGTCAAGAGCAAACTATATGGAGGAGGCAACCTAACCTTTTTTGATAATTAAGTGAAGTAAGGACAGAGTTTTTGCCGTGGTTCAGTAGTTCCTCTCAACTTCTATTTCTATGAATGAGACAATCTTGCCTTTGACTTCCTCACTTCCTATTCTAACGTCCCTTAATTTTATTGCTTCGCCCATCCTGTCCTTTAAGGTATTGTAGAGAGCTACGGCCTTCGATATGTTATTTCCTTTACCCACCAAAACAACTTTACTGGCACCCTGATTAAACAGTAGTGCAGCGGAAATCAAGTAGTCGTTCAAGGGTTTGTTACCAACCCTAACTTTCCCCTTGTCAATCACCTTAAGCACCCTAAAAATAAAGTATTTCCTGCCTTAATTAAAGCTGAACCTTCGATTAAGGTACGGCCTTTCTCAATTAACAAACCCTCTTTTACATAGGCCGCTAACCTAAAGCTTAAATATCTACTCCTTCAAGGTAAGTTGAGAGGTGGTTTAATGTCATTTCAGAGAGGGGAGAGCCCATTAAAGACGCTGAGATCCTCCGTAAATAAGGATGTGCTGGTTAAGGTTAAGGACGGCAGGAGCTATATAGGTCGTTTAATCATGACAGACCCAACTATGAATATAGTCATGGTTGATTGTGAAGAAATTTCTGAAGAGAGTAAGGAACCTGTAGCTAAGTACGGTACCGTATTAATTAGGGGGAGCCAAATACTTTACATAGTCATTAATTACCAAAGAAGTTAGTGTTCAAGAATCTCGACAGCTTTGTCGCTACTACTGCATGATTTAGATAACTTTCCGGTTTTGTGGAGGGCAGTATCCAAATTAAGTTAGGCATTAAATCGAATAAAAAAACTTAATTTAAGAGAGCCCCCCTCATCTTAGGTACTGAAAAATGATGAATCGCAACATACAGGTGGAATTCATTAGCTGGACCCCTGTAGAGAAGCAAACTGTTGAGTTAGTGGAAAGAAAGGGTGTCGGTCATCCTGATTACATTGCTGACTCAGCCTCAGAAGTTTCGAGTGTGGCTTTATCGAAATATTATAGAAGGAATTATGGTCACATACTTCATCATAACTTAGATAAGGTACTGTTAGTGGGTGGTCAGGCCAAGCCCTACTTTGGTGGTGGTGAACTCCTTCATCCAATAACTATTATAGTTTCTGGTAGAGCTACTGAATATGTGTTCATGAAGGACGGGACCCTGGATAGAGTACCTATAGGGACTCTAATAGTCGGTGCGGTTAAGGAATGGATTAAGAAGAACCTAAGGTTTCTTGATCCTGACCGGCATGTCAAAATTGATTACTTAGTTAGGAGTGGAAGTCAAGACTTAGTGGGTGTTTTTGAGTTAGGGGAGGCAAGCACTCCGTTAGCTAATGACACAAGCTTTGGTGTTAGCTTTGCGCCCCTCTCTAAGCTGGAGCGACTGGTTCTCAATACGGAGAGATACCTTAACTCTAGGGAGTTTAAGGAGAAATATCCTGAAGTTGGCGAGGACGTTAAGGTTATGGGTTTAAGGAGCGATAAGAAGATTAAGTTAACTGTGGCTGCCGCAATGATATCTATGCTAGTTAAGGACATGGATCATTATCTATCTGTTAAGGAGGAAGTGCATAACAAGATACTGGATTTGGCTAGTGAAATAGCTCCTGAGTATGAGGTGGAGGCTATAGTAAATGCTGCAGACAACCCTGACAAAGGTATTGCCTACCTAACGGTTACAGGGACTTCTGCAGAACATGGTGATGACGGAATGACAGGCAGGGGAAATAGAGCTAATGGCTTAATAACCCCTTTAAGACCCATGAGTCTTGAAGCTACTGCAGGAAAGAATCCTGTTAGTCATGTAGGAAAGCTATATAACGTGTTAGCTCAGAAAATAGCAAACAAAATAATTGAGGAAGAACCTAAAGTTAATGAAGTTTATGTGGAAATACTTTCTAGGATTGGTGCCCCAATAGACCAACCTCAAGTTGCTGTTGCAAAAATACTTACGGACGGGCCTCAAGAGTTTTCTGCAGTGAAGTCTGAGGTTGAGGAAATTATTAATGATGAAATATCTAAAATCGTTAAATTAACGGATGATATACTGGGAGGAAAAGTCATGCTTTTCTAGCAGTATATCATCCATTATGGCCTAGAAATTAACAACTGTGAAATGATGAGTGAAACCCGGGACTGAGCTCGTTCAGTGATGAAGGGTCGGTGGCTGATTTTTTAGGCTTAATTCATAATATACTAAAGGATAAGTTTGGATTTAAGTAAACTCTACAGGACTTTAGGGATGGATGAGTTCTTAGTGCTTAAGGCAATGGCTTCATTAATTAGCAAGTACGAATACGTTCCTTTAGAAATACTGGAAAAGAAGGTCAAGGTCCCTCCAAAAAAGCTAGGACGATCTATTCTGAGGTTAGGGAAGATAAATGCCTTAATTAAGGGTCGGGGTTCCTCATATAAAATAACTTTTTTAGGTCTTGATCTATTAGCTATTCACTCAATGATGCTTAAAGGCATAATATCTGCTATAGGTACCCAAATAGGCACAGGAAAGGAAAGCGACATATATAACGCAGTAACATTGGAAGGCAATTCTGTAGCCATAAAGTTCTACAGAATAGGCAGAACAAGTTTCCAGAAAGTTTTGCGTCGCCGAAGCTACTTGGTTGATAAGATGAACTGGATGGTTAGGTCCATTACTGCAGCTGAAAGGGAGTTTAATGCGTTAAGGATTCTTTCTGAATACACCGATTACGTACCTAAAGTCTTCGGGCGCAGCCATCATGCTGTTGTAATGGAATATATCGTGGGTATAGAGCTTCAAAAATATTTTTCTCCGTCAGACCCCTTAGGTATTCTGAGAAAGATCCTGAATGTTCTTAGGGTTGCTTATATTAAAGTGAAGGTAGTTCATGGTGACTTAAGTGAGTATAATATTATCGTCAGTAAGCAAGGTAATGAAGAAAAGCCCTATATTATTGATTGGCCACAATACCTTTATGTTGATGACCCTTGTCATGCGTCATTGCTTGAAAGAGACATTAAGTACCTCATTAACTTCTTTAAGCGCCGTTACGGTGTAGTTATTGACTTCAGGGATGCCTTACGTTTCGTCAAGGGAGAGATTGATGAAGTCTGATCAGAGTAAGGTAGTGGTGGGGGCTGATATAATTAAGAACGGAGGTAACGATCTATCAAGTTATGTGTATGCTCTGGCCCTGGTGAGGGATGGTAGGGTTCTGAGGGTTGATGAGGGCTCTTTAGGTAGGCTAATCAGGTTGTTATGGGAGAACAGACCTTCTATTCTTGCGGTAGATAACCTTATGGAGTTAGGAGGAAATAAAAAGGGCGTATTAAAAATTCTGAGGTTGCTTCCTCCTGATACCGAAATCGTTCAGGTTACGCTAGAGAGAAGAAAGGGTGTAAGTCTTAAGGAACTATCTTCCAGAATGGATGCTTCCTTAAGTAAGGAAAAGCCGAACGCTGTTAAGACAGCAGTTATGCTTGCATTCCTAGCCGGTCAAGGCATTGGCGAAAGGCTTAAGGTATTCAAGGATAAGGTCAAGATAAGTGTCTATGCTGGTAGAAGTGGGTATGCTGGAGGATCGCGTTCAGATAAATTTAGGAGGAATCTTAGGAGCGTTGTTGCTCAGGCAGTGAAAAGGATTAAGGAAGAGTTAGATAAAGCTGGAATCGATTATGATTTAATGATTAGGAGGAGTAAGGGAGGAGTTGATAAGGCATACTTCATAGTGTACTCTCCGAGAGATAAGCTCTACGGCCTCATTAAGAAAGCCAAAGGCAAGGACGTTACTGTTAGAATACGTCCAGTCATAAATAAAGAAATTTTCTCAATGAGTTACGGGAAAGCCCAATCTAAGCACCTGGTTGTTGGTTATGATCCAGGGATTAAGATAGGTTTGGTGGCTCTAGACCTAGAGGGCAAACCAATATTGATTACTTCAGGGAAATCCCTGGACCGAGAAGATATAGCTTCACTGCTTGTGAAGTTCGGGAAGCCGTTGGTTGTGGCTACAGATAAGAATCCCCCGCCAGAAATGGTAAGGAAGTTAGCCTCTATGCTGAAAGCACAACTCTACTGCCCTTCGAGATCATTAACAACGGGTGAAAAAGAGTTAATTTCAGCTGACTTCAGCAGGAAGCATGGGATTACAGTAAGAAACACTCACGAAAGAGATGCTCTATCAGCTGCTGTGAAGGCGTACCGGGTTTATGAAGAAAAACTAAAGAAGTTAGTTAAGAAAGTGCGTTCTATGAATCTACCTGTTGGTCTTAAGTCTATAGAGGAATATAAGGCAAGAATACTTTATGATGAGTCTTTATCGTCGATAATAGAGGACATAATCAATGATGCCGTAAGGGAGAGCTCTTTAGCGAATTCAAGCAATTCCTTTGCAGGAGCTCTCAGAGGTGCTCAAGGTAAGAACGAAAAGGTGGAGGAACTTCAGAATGCCCTTCTACAGAAACTTGACGAAGTAACTAAAGAAAGAGATATCTATAAAGTGAAGGCGGCCCTCCTTAGTGAGAGAGTGAAGGAGCTCTCTACCGAGATAGCTAAAATAAACACAGAAATTAATGAGCGGGTAATGAAAGACAGAAAAGTTAAGGAGTTATTGCAACGTCTCAATAATCTTGAGCAACATATACTTAGGCTAGAGACCGAGAATCAAAGAAAGGAGAAGCTATTAAGGGATTATGCCAAATTATTGGAGGGCATACTTTTAGGCGAACTTAGGTTAATTCCGTCTTTGAGGGCTGGTTGCGTCGCTAGTGAGTCACTGAAGCGAAGCATTTATTATTTGGACAATCCCAATACCTTAAGTGAAGACGCTTACTTAAAAATCAAAAAGAATGGAATTCTCTTGTTGTTGCCTCCAGGCAAAGAAGATTTTGTTGAATATCTTCTGAGGGAGAAGCAGATACCTACGGCTACAGTTAGGAAGGTGTGGAGCTTTGGTTCTTGCATCAATATCGTTGATAGTGGGGCCTTAGAGAAGCTCAATAAGGCTTCTGAGTTAATTAATGAATTAAGGAGGAAGCAGGAAGAGAAAAATAGACTGAACCTAACTAAGCTTGAGAACTTAGTTAAGCAATACAGAGTCTCGAGAATGAAGGCATTAGGCAAGACTGAGAACCCAGAAAGTAAAGTATGATAAAGCTATTGCTAAAAATAAGGGGATTACCCAACTAATAATTATGTAGGCTAAAACCTGCCTAGAGCTTAGTAACCTTAATTTCATGCCTGCAGCCACACCTAAGATTCCTGAGAATATGGATATCGACATCGGTAAAGGAACAGATAGCTGTGTTCCTATCTCAGTTAGTAATAAGGTAGAAATATAGGGTACTATGGCGCTAGTATATCTTAATCCATAAAAGCTACTTCCTAACTTACTAATTCCTTTACTCCCTTTAATCATGAAAACGCCAAGTATTACGCCTGTAACTGTAATGAGCATTAAGTTCTCATAATTAGTTAGTGGATTTAGAAAGCCAGCAATAAACCCTATTGTGTTAGCACCTAAGGTATAGGCTGTAAGAAAAACTAAGGATATGCTTACTAACTTAAGGGTAAGTAAGTTAGTGATTAATACATTTCCTTTCTTTCCTCCTATGCTCCTCATGAAGAGGTAAGAGATCGCGACCGAAAGCGAGAAAGTAATGACCCAATACACCCCTATATTGATTATTGCTGAGTATTCTGAGGTTTCGCCAGCGTAAATTAAGTACCCAATATAAATCCCGACAAAAACTTGAGTAATGGATGTGACAAACCCTTCTAAAGTTAATAAAGCCAAAATAAGCAAAGCAAGAACAAAGCTCACGAAGATGGTGTAGGGACTTAAGTTAGTTGCTGTCTTGAGCTTCCAACCCTCAAGAAAATAACCGATTATTAAGCCAGCAATAGATAGACCCGTTAAGGCCCCTTCCTTAAGGATTCGAGAGCCTGCTGAAGGCCCAACAATCACGCCCATGTTATTGCCTACAGCCACTGCAACAACTACAGCATATAGGGCTTCAACCAGCACTGCATATAGCAATTCATTCACCAGCATGAACTAAGTTAGTTACTCAGTAAAACATCGAACTAATGACCCTTATGAGGAGGTGTGACGCATCCTCGCAGGAGTCAACAATTGTGTCCATGCTTCTAATCATCTCTACAAGGTGATTGAATGAAATTGCGTCAATCTCTCCCTTAAAGCTGTATAGCTTATCAAGCATAGAGCTCTTCAGCTCATCTACCTTATCCTCATATACGTCGATCCGATCATTTAACGATTGAAGTTTGCCGAAATCTTTTAACGCTATCTTCAATTCCTCCTTCAAGGAATCGAGTGACTTAAGAACTATCACTGCGGTTTTATAGAAGTCCTCATACATTTCTCTAACGTAAGCGTTTTGATGAAGTTCTGCTCTGTAGGCTCTACCGCATTCTGTGGCCAAAAAGTAAATTAGGTCCAATATATCGTCTACTTTATCTATTAATGCCTCAATATCTCCAAGCAAAGGTAAGGGTACTGCACCCCTAGATACTAAGTTAACTAGTTCTGCAGTAATTTTATCGCCTGTTTTTTCGTTCGTCACTACCTCTAGGACGGAAGCCTCGACTTCAGGTCCGGATATCCCTCCCTTAATTAGTTCGGTAACTATCTTCATCGACTTAACTGAGAGTTCTGTGTGGGTCACAAGCTTATTAAATAGGTTCTCCTCACCAGCCGTCAGTAACTTCCTGAAAACCTTAAGCATTCTAGAGACCTCTTGAAACTAATATAAAGAACTTAATTAAAAACCCTGAGGGTGCGGGTGCTGTGGGGAGGAAAAGACTAATATTTAAGAAGGAATATGCTGCAGACATCATTAGCGGTAAGAAAACCTCTACGGTTAGGTTGACCAGTTCCCTGAAGGCAGGCGATGAGGTGGAGTTGTATGCAGGAGGAATTTGGTTAGGCACTGCAAAAATTAAGGAAGTTGAGGTAAAGAAAGTAAGGGAACTAACTGATGAGGATGCTCTTAGGGATGGCTTTAGTAATAGGGATGAGTTAGTTAAGACCCTAAAGATGATCTACGGGAATAGGGGCTTGTCTGAATCCACTGAGGTCAAGTTAATTAGGTTTAGATTAAGGAGGGATTCGGAGGAGGGTCAGTGAAGTTATTCGCTCTCTTTTTCCTCTATTACTGCGTAAGCAATTCCTGACTTAGGAATAACAACTCCTTCATCACCTTTAGTTAGTCCCAGCTCATACTTCGAGATCTTCATTAGCTTACCACTTACTGATTCTCCGCTAATTAGATGCAGCTCTAACTCAGTGCCTATCATATCTGAATTTATTACTGTGTCGTTCAGCCTTTCATTACTGTAGCCGTGGAGATCTGCAGAATTAACCACGGCATAAAGTATTGAGTGCCTAAACACCACAATAGCTTTATTTTCTGATCTTAACCCGATTTCGTACCTAGCTACTTCATCAATGATTCCTTTAATTTCTTGGTCTTGACCTAAGACTTTTATACGAATTTCTCTACCTGAGAGCCTACTGTCTATTATGTTTTCTCTTAAAGGCAAGTTAAGCACCTCTACACTTAGTTATAGGTGGTGATAAATAAATAATTGCTTACCTAGATTGTCTGTTGCTTACATTAATAAGTTGATTAACGGACTTTAATGTGGAATACAGTAGTTCACTATGCTTAAGCTCCAATTCAGCAACAACATCGCTAATTTGTCTCACGCCATTAGCTAAAATAACAGGGCATAAATCTAGTGCCTCAAGAAATCCTTTACTGTATGCATAAGCAAGAATATCAGAACGCAAGATTTCATTGAATGGTAATAAGTACCTTAAATTACTTAGTAACTTATTAAATGAGCCCATTCCATTAATGCTGTTCTGGAGAATCATTAAATCAATGAAGCCCTCCACGATATCTGTTAAGGTGAATGGAAGTAATGTAGGTAATTTATTTTCTGTTTTATTACAATAGAAAGCAGCAACATTAACAGAATAATCGATTAGTTCGAGGAGTGAATGAAAATCACTTGCTTCTTTATCATAATAGAGAACTCTTGAGTTACTTAAACCTGAGGCGATTTTTAATATCTTATTCCTTGGTTCTCTAGAACAATTTGGGAAGAATGAAACGACGAAACTGCCGTAGTTCCTTTCTATGTATGAAAGCATGAGGTGTAATGCGGTTCCTTCCAGAACCTTACCTGGTGGAACAAAAACACAGAGGGTTGAACCCGGCTTAACTTTCTTTATCTCCCGAAAACTACGCTTTACATGTTTGATTAAGGACTTCTCTAAACTTTTTTGACAGAGCCTTTCTCCTGAGGATCTCCTTAGGTAAAAAGGCTGTATTTTCCTGCAGGTAGCATCGGACATCATTCTAACCTAAATCCAGATAGTTCAGGAAGAATTAAATAGTGTTGCATCATAGGTTAGTTTATAAACTTTTTGTTTTAGGTTATGAGAAAAGCTTATATAGAAGTCATCATTAATGAATTAATGGTGTAGGCAATGGCAGGAGTTTATGGTGTTCCTGTAGTTATTTTAAAGGAAGGGACAAAGAGATCTTATGGAAGAGAAGCCTTAAGAAGCAATATTATTGCTGCTAGAGCTTTGGCTGAAGTTCTAAGAACTAGTTTAGGCCCTAGAGGCCTTGACAAAATGTTGGTTGACTCTTTCGGAGATATTACCGTCACTAATGATGGAGCAACTATAGTGAAGGAAATGGAGGTACAGCATCCAGCAGCTAAATTGTTGGTTGAGTCTGCTAAGGCTGTTGATGCTGAGGTAGGCGACGGAACCACCTCAGTTGTTGTATTAGCTGGGGACTTGCTCGATAAAGCGGAATCCCTTCTTGACCAAAACATTCACCCAACAGTAATTATTGAAGGCTTTAAGAGGGCTCAGAATCAAGCTCTCAAGATACTTGATGAAATAGGTGAGAAGGTTGATATAGGTGACATAACTACTGAGGAAGGCCTTGAGAAAACTAAGAGATCATTATATAATGTTGTGTACTCAACCCTAGCCAGCAAGTATCTAGCTACTCCTGACTTAATTGATACTATGATTAACATGAGTATTGAGGCAGCATTGCGGGCAGCTGAAAAGAAGCCCGACGGAACCTATAATGTAAGGCTAGATAACATAAAGATCGAGAAAAAGAAAGGGGCCTCATTAGCTGATACTAAGTTGATTTATGGTATTGTTCTTGATAAGGAGGTTGTTCATCCTGGTATGCCTAAGAGGGTTGAGAAGGCTAAGATAGCATTGATTGACGCACCACTAGAGGTAGAGAAGCCCGAAATAACTGCTAAGATAAACATTACATCGCCAGAGCAAATAAAGATGTTCCTAGATGAAGAAACCAGGATGCTTAAGGAGATGGTTGATAAGATTGCTGCTACTGGTGCTAACGTGGTTATTTGTCAGAAGGGTATTGATGATGTGGCTCAGCACTTCCTAGCGAAGAAAGGAATACTGGCAGTAAGGAGGGTTAAGAGATCAGACATGGAGAAACTAGAAAGAGCAACAGGAGGAAGAATAGTCTCTAATATAGACGACATCATGGCGAACGACCTAGGCTACGCAGAAATAGTTGAGGAAAGAAAAGTAGGAGAGGACAAGATGGTGTTCATTGAGGGGACTAAGGACCCGAAAGCAGTGAGCATAGTGATTAGAGGCGGTCTAGAGAGAATGGTTGATGAGGCCGAGAGATCCTTCAGGGACGCCTTAAGCGTCGTTGCCGACGTGCTGAAGAAGCCTAAAGTAGTGTATGGGGGAGGAGCTTTCGAGGCAGAAGTGGCTAAGTACATAAGGGATTACGCAACTAAGGTAAGCGGTAAAGAGCAACTGGCTGTTCAAGCATTCGCTAAGGCTTTAGAGGGAGTCATATCTGCGTTAGTGGAGAACGCTGGTCTCGACCCCATAGACATGCTCTCTGAATTAAGGAAGGCACACAATCAAGAGGACGGCCACAAGTACGGAGTTAACGTGTTCACGGGCAAGGTAGAAAACATGGAGGAACTAGGTGTTATTGAGCCACTAGCTGTTAAGGTTAACGCACTGAAGGCAGGTACTGAAGCAGCAACCCTAATACTGAGGATCGATGACGTGATTGCTGCATCAAGAGTTAAGGAACCCGAGAAGAAAGGTCCAAGCAAGGAAGAAAGCGAGTGAAGGAATTAATTAGCGTTTAACACGTAATTAATTCACCACTACTTTTGTTTTTAATAACATACGTATTTATTCTGTGCTTAATAACGGTATTTGTTATGTATGAAGCCATAGTTATTTCAGGAACTCCAGGAACAGGAAAAACCTCAGTAGCTAAACAACTCTCCCAGAGGCTCGGCTGGACCTATGTTAGCTTGACGGAAGTAGCTACTAATGAGGGATTCATTAAGGCAGAAGACAAAGAAAGGGGAACGCTCATTATTGACGAGGAGCTTCTGAGGAAGTACTTAAGGGAATTGATCAAATCAAGGAAAAAATTAGTTGTCGATAGCCACTACGGAGAAATTATTTATGATGACTTAGTGAAAAAGATTTTTGTGCTTAGATTGAACCCCAGAATCCTTTTGAAGAGACTTAGATCAAGAAACTATCCTAACCATAAAATAAAGGAGAACCTGGAGGCAGAATTAGTTGGTACATGCACCTACAACGCATTAAGCCTTCATCCAGGAAAGGTTTGCGAGATAGATACTACAGGGAAAAAGGTTGTGGAGGTAGTTCAGGAGATACTTGACGTCCTTAATCTTAGGGTTGAGTGCCGGGTTTGGGTGGATTGGCTTTCGGCAAAGATACCTGAAGATGTTCTTAAATTAGTTCTCAGGTAGGTGGTTCAATCCTAACCAATGCTGGCTTAGTTAATCCTGTATAATCTATTAGTGCCTCACCAACCTCAAGCCTCGCAATTAAGTTAGCTACATCATACTGGTAGAGCCCTAAAGATCTTGAGATCAATTCTATGTCTTCCCTTGATTTAAGGGTATGCACCACCTTAATGTTTGTGTTTGTGAGAATGCCTTTACTGATTATCGATGGTGATTGAGTTATTATTACTAACCCAATACCTAATTTCCTTACTTCAGCATGAAGCCTGGATAGGAACCCCTCATTCATCCCAATCAAATTATGAACCTCATCAACCACCAGATGAAGGTCGTTCTTCACTAACCTCCTTAATTTAAGGTACTCCGCAAGCTTTAGAACAAATAGTGAAGCCAGCTTCCTTGCTGTCGAGTCACTAAGTGATGAAACGTCCGCTATCATCGGGCCTTCACTAGAAACCAGTAACTTAAGGAACCTACTTACTCCTCTCCTCTCAAAAACTTTGGCGTATTTTGGCTTACTGATCGTGCTTAACTTCCTCAGTAAAGATAGTTTGGATTCGAGAAACCACCTTGAATCCTCAACGCTTTCCTCAATCCTATCAAGAACTTCAGTTAAGCTCTCAGGCACTCTATTCCCTAAGGCCTTCTCAAGAATGAAGGCTTGAGGAGGTGTTAATGACAGGACCTCCTCAAAAACATTAACTACCTCCTCAACATCATCACCAACTATGGGTACTGGATTTGAGGAAGATACCCTGTAGTGAATGCCTGAGTTAAGGAGCCCTAAGTACTCGCCGTTCCAGTCAACCACTATTACTTTACTGTATTTAGAGAGCTCCGTAGCTATTCTTGATGCTGTTGTTGTTTTTCCTGAACCCGTGCTCCCAACGATTAAGGCATGCCTCAGGAAAGAACTATAAGGAACGAAGAGGGGCTGGGTTGGTCCATGATAGGTTTCCCCCAAATAGATCTTCTTGATCGGTTCCCCATACACGGGATTAATGGGGGCCTTAATTTCGGGAGGGAATCTCCGGGTAAGTATTGACTTCAAAGGACGCGAAAATTTTCTCTGCATGAGACCCTAGAGTAACTTACTTCATCACCTAATTCCGCAGCAATTAATGCCTCAATAACTTTACTGCAGTAGCTGAATTCACCCTTAGGGCTCCTGAACTCTATTACGGTGTTATATATGCTTGATCCTGCCTCCACCCTCAAAACAATTCTTGAGTTCCTGCATGCATGAAGGAAGGCCTTAACTAAAGGCATAATGTCTAATGTTGTGTGAGGGATTCTGGAGTATAGTCCGTAGCAGACTCTAACGTATTCCTTAGTTAGCAGCAAGCGCTCTCCCAAAAGTATTTACTTTTAAAAGTGTTTCACCCCATAAAAATGGGTCAAAAATGCGTGTGGAAGAAGGAGTGATTGAGGGGGAAGGCAAGATAAAACAAATAGAGAGGTCAAAACTACCTCGAATAGTGATAATTACTGCGGAGTTTGATGGGCTGACCGCAAGGTTTGACCTCCATGAAGAATTACTTAATGACTTAAGGGTGGGCGATAAAGTCAAGGTATCCTTAACTCGTGAGAAGCCTGAATTCAAGGAAGGCACTGACATAGTTCTTTGGGGGTACGTCATGAGCAAGAAGAAAGCGATAAACAAAGCTAAGGAAACAGTTACTAAATTGCTGATATCTCTCTGGGGGTACTTACTTGTTTTAGAATCTAAGGAAGACATTCTGCAGTCCTTCTCAATAATGGATAAAGTGTATTTTAAGGTATCTAAATTAACACCTAAAAACTAAGTGCTTAGAAAGCTCTATTTGATAATTGAGTCTAAACCATAAATATTATGTTATTAATGCACTCTTATACTATTGAAAAAGTAAAGGTATTACGCATATAACTTAGATAAGCATTAAACATTTAATAAAAATTATTTAAAAAAGTAAAATGTTTATTGTAATACACCCTCATTATATGGAGGATTTTCATGAACAAGAAGTGTTAAGGTCACAACAGCATACAGAACAGCTAAGGCAGTCAAATCAGTAAAAACAGGTGACTTAACCTCAAAAGCACAGAAAATAGCTAAAGCATACAAAAAAGCAAAAAGAATAATCAAAAACCCACTTCCCTTCAGTAAGTAGGCATTCAAATATAACTAGTTCGTTTACTTATTTTCACAATATTTAAGCATACAATTCCTTAACATTTAAATTTAAATAACCGAATTGAGGGATAGGTCTAAGACATGAGTGTACAGGCCGCTATAAGGAATTTAATCACGGAGCTTGCCAGCCTTGTTGGAAATATTGTTACTGTGAAGTTAGTTGATGGGACAACCTACGTAGGTAAGCTTATAGGCATAGATATTGGCGATCGCTTCACCCTACACATGATATTGGAGGACGCAAAATCCTCGTCTGGAGAGAAGTACTATAAGGTATTCATAAATGGTGGCAGAATAAGTGAGATAATATCTGTGCAGAGACCTAAGTTCGACCCGGAGGAATTCGCCGAATTTATTTCGACGAAGCTAAGCCTACCGCCCGGCACAGTGAGGGTATTAAAGGAAGCTAAGACAGTACTGGTTTATGACAGATACAAGATTACTGAAAACGGTGTTGAGGGTTCTGGAGGGATGGCTAGTAAACTCTACAGTTTATGGGAAGAATACATGGAGTCAAGGAAGAAGTAACTTACCTCTTAAGCCACGAAACTTAAGACCTAATCTTTTTAAGGAGTTTCGGTTATGAGGGATAGTTATTGTCTTTTGAAATAAAGGATAAGGAATTAGCTGGAAGGATAGGTAAGTTAGCGACTAAGTCTGGGACTTTGGAGACACCCACTTTCTTCCCAGTAATTAATCCCTTCAGGAGAGGGGATGAGGTACCACCAAACAAAATTAAGGAGATAGGGTTTAATCAACTAATCACTAATGCATACATAATAATGCAGCGTTTAGGGAAAAATATTGATGAAGGAGGCGTTCGGGAATTAGTTGGTTTTGACGGAGTCATAATGACCGACTCCGGCGCCTATCAATTACTGATGTACGGCAGAAATAAGGTGACTATAGACCCTGAAGAGATTGTTGAGTATGAGAAGCTTCTAAACCCCGACATTGCCGTAATTGCTGACATCCCTACGAAAGACGATTCCAGTTGGGAGGAGGCTAAAGAGAGCGTTACGGAAACCTTAAGGAGAGCTAAGTTAGTTCAGCCACTAATAAGGAATACCGATATCCTCTGGGTCCTCCCTATTCAGGGAGGTGTGCATTATGACCTAGTCGAATTATCTGCTGAGGAAGCCAAAAACATAGAGGGTTACGGAATGTATGCAATCGGATCACCTGTCACGGTATTGGAGAAATATGAGTTCTGGAAAATTGTCCGGATGGTTGCTGCAGCAAAAATGATCCTCCCGCCGGATAAGCCCGTGCATTTATTTGGTGGCGGACACCCACTAATAATGCCTTTGCTGGTGGCTTTAGGCGTCGATTCCTTCGATTCAGCTTCCTACATCCTTTACGCTAGGGAAGGTAGATACATTACTGGAAGAGGAACTTACAGAATTAATGACCTAAGTTACCTCCCATGCGAGTGTGAAGTATGCAGTAAATACACGGTGAAGGAGTTACTGGAGATGGATAAGGCTGAGAGAACTAAATTAATAGCTATTCATAACTTACACGTAATTAATAGGGAATTAAGAATCATTAAGGAATCGATTAGGGAGGGAAGGCTTTGGGAACTCATTGAGGAGAGAGCTAGAAGCCATCCCTCAGTTAGGGAGGCATTCAATGAATTCATTAAGTATGTGGGTTGGATAGAGAAGTTCGACCCCAGATATAAGGGGAGGGCTAAGGGACTATTTCTTTTTGATGCGACTTCTTACTTCAGGCCCGAACTGCTTAGGCATAGGGCCTACTTAACTAAGGAGCTACTTAAGGAACGTAGTGAACCCCTCAAGAAAGTAGTTCTCGTTCCCGCATCTCTCAACGAGAAACCCTTCAGGAACTCCAGAATATTTAAGGAGGCTATTAAGGAAGGAATCATTAAGCCCGGGGATGCTGTCTTCTTCTATCTTCCTTTCTTTAACTATATTCCGTTAGGGCTAGATCAAACATACCCTTACGGGCAGTTTGAGGCACCACAAACTCCTGAGGCAGAGTTAGTTATGAATATGTTTAGGAACCTCTCACTCATGATTTCTAAAGTAATTAGCGAGGGAGGGAAGGTCTTAGTTCTTTCTTGCGGTAAAATACCGTGGGCTAAGGAAAGCATCGTCAAGGTGTTGGAGAGGGATAAAGTGAAGTTTAGGGAGATGTGTAAGTGAACCCTACATATATGGCTTAGGTCCTTTCTCCTCCTTAACTTTCTTTAGGGTTTCTTCCAGCTGTGCCTCAGCCTCAGCCACTAACTTACCGTACTGAATTAAGTCATTAATATCTATGTTTAGGCCAAGAACTCTACTCACTTTCTTAACAAACACTGCCGCCGCCGCCGGATCGTACCTGCTTGGCTCTGTGTAGGGGAATAACAACAGTGTAGGAACCTTCCTTAAGTTAAGTATAGAGAATAACGTGGCTAAGGGCCCGACGATATATAAGCCCTTACTTATTTTAGGCTCCTTAAACTCCCAACCGCATTCGTTAACGCATGCCCACCTGAACTCCTCGTCCTTCTCCTTGAACTTCTGGTTTAAGCCCCCAGCAAGTATGGCTCTTAAGCCCCCTACCTTAATGAACCAGTCGACGAACTTAACGGAGTAAGCGACTCTCTCGGGAGGCTGCGGTAATGTATTATTAATTAATATGAGCAGCCTCTTCTCCCTATGGATAAAGATTTCGTAGGGAGTCATTAGTCCGTAATCCTCAAAAGCCGTGAAGTCAGGCATGTATTTAGTTATTACGTCACCTACTTTTATGGCATTGAGCTTATTAACTAAGTAGCGAGTAGCTATAGTTCCTACGTAACCGAAGCCGGGGAAACCAGTTATTAATGTCCAGCCCCCTCCCATAAGTTCGTCCTTAAACTCATCATAAACTACGACTTCAGCCACCACCATTCTCAACACACTCTTTAACCTTTATTGCCCCTCCCCTTATAAAGTGGATTACCTCGAAGGGAGAGAGAAGTAACCTACCCACACACAAGAGGTTATCTTCCTCGTCAGTAATGATCACTTCATCACCAGCCCTTAAATCCTCGTCTAAGCGAAGGATGTGCCTGGAGAATACTGTCGATCTGTTCTCAAGCAAGTCCCTAGAGACTTCATCAGCAACGACAGCCCTTAATTTAGGGGGAGGGAGTAACTTAAGTATCTTAGATGCAGTGCCTAGTCTTAAGCTGAAAGTGTATGTGGAGGCACGAACAGTTGCTATTGAGGTGCCGTCAGGAGCTAATACCTCCCTAATTTTACCGGTGTTCCTAGATATCTTCAGGAGCACCCCCTCAGGAAATATTGAGGGACCTATGTGTGACCTGAACTGGTAATTAGCTATTTCTCTAAGAAAGAGTAGCTCATCCTTGCTTGCTGGCCTCACCTTATACATCCGCTAAACCACCGGATTCAGGCTTCTGCCTTCTTTAGGCTTAAATCCTACGTTATCGCTGTATGGCCTGAACCTATCCCCGAGCACTTTCTTTATTGCGTAGAGGAAGTCACCCATAACGACTCTTTTTCTCCCGGCCCTTATAGCAGAATAACCGGCCTCAGTACATATAGCCTTTATGTCGGCACCCGTAGATCCTTCAGTTAACTTAGCTAACTCCTCAAGATCGACCTTATGGAGCTTCATTCTTCTCGTATGGATCTTGAATATTTCCTTCCTGCCTTCAAGCCTAGGTAGGGGAACCTCAATGATTCTATCGAACCTCCCTGGCCTCAGCAAAGCCGGATCAAGAATATCTAGCCTATTTGTTGTGGCAATAATTTTTACGTTACCTAAAGGATCGAAGCCATCTAACTCCGCCAACAACTGAGTTAATGTCCTATGGATTTCCCTCTCACCACTTGTCCCTAAATCCATTCTCTTAGCTGCTATAGCATCTATCTCATCAATAAGGACTATGGCTGGAGCTTTCCTCCTAGCCAAGCTAAACAATTCCCTAACGATCCTTGCCCCCTCACCAACGAATTTCTGAGCCAGTTCTGAAGCAACTAAACTAATGAAGGTTGCTTGCGTTTCTCCAGCTACTGCTTTAGCAAGTAGTGTCTTACCGCACCCTGGAGGACCGTAAAGCAAGACGCCTTTAGGAGGGTCAATACCTAACTCACGAAATAGTTCTGGGTGCTTAAGAGGTAACTCAACAACCTCCTTTAACTCGCTGATTTGTTTCTCTAGACCCCCGATATCGCTGTACCTTACGCCAGGCCTCTCAATAACTTCCATCCCCCTAACGTAGGGGTCTTCGGAAGAAGGAAGGACCTCAACAATCGTTGAACCTCTCTGATTGAGGGCTACCCTAGTGCCGGGCCTCAACACATCTACCTTAACGGAACCCAAAACATTAACTATTAGGTTCGGTCCTGTAGTGCTCTTAACTACCGCCCTGCCATCCTTCAAGACCTCAATAATTATTCCCTCAATTAAGGGTGTTGAGAGAAGCTTCTCTATCTCCTTCTTGTAATAATTGACTTCATTCCTCAAGTAATTGACTTCAGCCTCAAGCTCCTGAACCCTCATCTCAAGGTACTTAATGTAGTCGTCCCCTCCCTTCCTCCTAATACTGAAGTCAATTCCAGACAATTACCTCACACCACTAATTACTAATTAACTAAAAACCCTAAAATACTAGAGGTATTTTAAGTTACGTAATCCCTGAAACGCATCAATCAATTTAAGGGATGAATACACCTTATTGTAGGTCATAGATTTGAGGCAGGACGACATAGTCTACTGCGAGATGTGTGGTAGGCCTGTTAGAAGGAAAGACGCCCACATAGTCTATATAGATGGCGCTAAATTACTTCTTTGCCCCCAATGCTACAGTAAGGTAGTTAAGAGAAATGTGGGGAAAGAAATCAAGGAAATCAAGAGTAGGCCATCAACGTTAAGAAGCCCAAGCAGACCAAGACCCAAGCCTAGGAGAGAAAGGCTTGAAGGGCTGGAGGTTGTTGAGGACTTTGCTGAAAGAATTAGGCAAGCTAGGGAAAGGCTGGGATGGACTCAGAGGGTTCTGGCTGAGTCCATAGGTGAGAGCGAGAAAGTAATTAAGAGGATTGAGGCCGGCAGATTAACGCCCACAATAGAATTAGCGAGGAAGTTGGAGGGAGTACTAAACATTAAGTTGCTTGAGCCAGTTATTGATGATGACCTAAGCAACCCGTTAAATGTTGGTGGGAGACTCAGGAAGGACCTAACCTTAGGGGACATAGTCTCCATAAGGAGAAGGAAGAAGATGTGAGGATCTGTCTTTATGGGTTGGGCGAGAAAGGAAGCTATTCTTGTGGCTAATAACGAGGATCTCGATGAAGCCCTAGCTCTAGTCCGGAGCTTAGGGGCAGAAGTTATTGAGGTTGTTAGGTTAAGCAGGTGGTTCGCCCCAGATAAATCCACGTACTTGAGGCCCGGAACCGTAAAGAAATTGCGGGCACTGACTTCAGGTAAGGACCCCGAGTACTTCACTCTCTACGTATATGATTCCCTTAAACCGAGGCACAAGATCAACCTCATGAAGGAATTAAAGGTTAACGTGAAGGACAAGGTTGAGTTAATTCTCGAGATCTTTGCAATACATGCAGGATCTAAAGAAGCTAAACTACAGATAGAGATGGCTCGACTGCTTCATTCCTTACCACTAATTAAGGAATGGATTAACAAGTCTAAGCTCAGAGAACTGCCTGGGTTTATGGGGCCAGGAAAGTACGCGGTAGATACTTACTACACGCATGTCAGGAAGAGGATAGCTAAAATAAGGAGGGAATTAGTTCTCTTAAGAGATAGGAGAGCCCGTGAAAGGGAAAGAAGGCTTAAGTGGGGGATCCCTCACATAGCTATAGGAGGTTATGCTAACGCAGGGAAGACAACGCTGTTTAACCTACTTACTGCAGAATCCAAGCCAACAGGCCCTGAGATGTTCACTACTCTCTCACCAAAGATAGGGGTTAGAGTAATTGATGGGAGGAAAGTGGCTTTCATAGATACCGTTGGTTTCATTAAGGACCTACCGCATGAAGTTATTGAGGCCTTCCGCGCAACCCTAGAGCAGATAACTAGCTCGCACCTCTTACTTCTTGTGGTTGATTCAACAGAGCCCCCAAGCCTAATTAAGGAGAAAGTTTACTCATCGCTCGATACTCTCTCAAGAATAGGGTATGTTGGTAAAGGCCTGATCGCAGTAATTAATAAGGTAGACAGATTAAGGGATAAAGGCATCTCAGCTGCCCTAGCAGTTAATGACTTGCTGGAGAAGAATTACCTGTGGGGATGGAGCGTTGTTCGGATATCAGCTAAGGAAGGCTACGGGCTCGATTGGCTTCTTGAGGAAATAAAGACACAACTAAATAAAACCCAAGAAATACCTAAGTACAGCAGTATAGGTCAAGCAGAATGACTATCTACGTCTTGAGGCTTGGTCATAGACCAGCAAGAGATAAAAGAATAACCACTCATGTCGGCCTTACAGCCAGGGCATTCGGGGCATCCGGCTTCCTCATAGCTGATGTTAAGGACAAGAAAATAGTGGAGAAGATTAAGGACGTTACCGGTAGGTGGGGAGGTAAG
>JALWQN010000083.1 GCA_027083115.1 Desulfurococcales archaeon | reverse complement strand
TCCATTTCCTAGCTAGCTCCTTAGCTGACTTAATAGCTAAGTATGTTGAGTGAGTGTCTCCAAGGAAGAAGTGAAGGAAATCTACCTGAGCACCCCTTCTTGCAATAAACCATGCAGCAACTGGAGAGTCAAAGCCCCCAGAATACATAACTAAAGCCCTTCCCTCAACACCAGTAGGCAATCCACCCACGCCCTTAACTCTTGATCTATATGTGTAAGCCCTCCATCCCCTGATCTCAATCCAGACAGTCACTTCAGGATTAGTTAAATCAACCCCTGAGGAGTAAGGGTAAAGACCTGCCCCTATCTCTCTCTCAGCATCAATGGATGTGAACGGATGATCACCTACTCTATGAACCCTAACGGCAAACTTCTTTCCCTTCACTAAATCCTTACTTAACTCTGATACTTTAGCGGATAATTCCTTCAGGTCTCTGAAAGCCACTTCAGTAACTTCACCAACTCTGTAAACACCGAAAACCTTGCGAAGAACGTGAAGGACCTCCTCACGACATTTAACGATTAACTTAGCGCCCTCCTGACTGATTATGCAGTCCTTAATTCCTTCCCTGCCTAGCGCGTCCTCTAAGTTCCTAACTAATCTCCTGAAGAACTTGGGCCTGCTTCTCCTTGACTTAAGAAGGATCTCGCCAGACACAGTCACTATGTAGGTCCTCAAGCTACTTTCCCCACTCATTACGTAAGCAACCTCCCGAATGAATTATGTAGTAAAAGTAATATTGGTTTAATTAAGGATCGACCTTCCTATTTTGATCCTCCCTTAAGCTCTACATACACCTCTAACAACTTACCTATTACGTACGTATACGAAACTACAGCAACAACAATTAAGGAAACAACAGGCAGACATAGAGCAACAAGTACAGCAATTATTAATAGCCTTACATCTCTGGAAGCAAAACCCTTTAACGCACCAACCCTTGATGGATGAATCCCCAAGCTAGCCTCCCCTCTAGCGTGGAGGTAACTCACTAGTAGATCTCCTGAGAGAGCAGCCAACGATATTGTGGTTAAGAACGCGGGATCCGTACTGGCTGTAGTGAAGGCATAGTAAGTCACTGCGACAATTATTGAGATGTCAGCCAACCTATCCATCATGGCATCAAGAAAGCCTCCTAATCTACTCGTTATTCCTTTAGCCCTAGCTAACTCGCCATCAACCCCATCAACTATTGATGCTACCTCAACCATGACTCCCCCTACTATGGGGTGACCCAACCATATTATGGCAGCCGTAATTAAGGCAGTTAAGAGACTCAACATAGTTACTTGGTTGGGAGTAATATTGATTCCTTTATTAATGATTAAGGCAGTTATTCTTGTGGAGAACCTTCTATTAATGTATTTAGAGACCAAACCGTCTGTTGGCTTAGGTTTTCTCCAGTCCTCCAAGTTAAGGCACCAGCAGAAATCACTTCAGCTCGGCTCCATAGGACTCTTCCCTCAGGGCCTTAGCAGGGAAAATCACTATGTCTTCAGGATGAACATATACAGTTAACTTCATACCTACCTCAACCTTAATGCTTGGGTCAACAGTCATCAGGAAAGAGAGCTTCCCTACCTTTAATCTGGCTTCATAGTAAGGCCCTAAGTAAGAGACCCACTCAATAACTCCAGTTATCGGACTACTCTTGGTTTGTGGCTCATGGAATTTGAAGGCGTGCGGCCTTATTATTGCTACAGCCTTATCTCCTTCCTTCAGCCTTATTTCTGGGGATGTCACTATCCCCAATAACTTAACTGCTGGAGTATGAAGCAAAACTAGCCCCTCGGAACTCACTTCCTTCACAAGCCCCTCAGCTATTGTGTACCTGCCTAAGAAAGTAGCCACGAATAAGTTCCTAGGTCTCTTATATAGTTCCTGAGGAGTGCCTACCTGCATTACTGTTCCTTGATTTAGTACAGCTATCCTGTCTGAAATAACCATGGCTTCCTCCTGATCGTGGGTTACGTAAATAGCGGTGATACCTAACTTTTTCTGGATTCTCTGGATCTCCTCCCTCATCTCAACCCTTAATTTAGCGTCTAAGTTACTTAATGGTTCATCAAGCAACAGCACCTTAGGCTCCACAACCAATGCCCTAGCTAAAGCAACCCTCTGCTGCTGCCCTCCTGATAACTGAGTTGGGTACCTGTCCTCCATTCCTGTCAACTTAATTAGGTCTAGAACCTCCTTAACTCTCCTTCTAACCTCATCCTTAGGTAACTTCTTGATCTTAAGACCATAAGCTATGTTATCGAATACCGTCATATGGGGCCATAGTGCATAGTTCTGGAACACCATACCAGTTCCTCTCTTATATGGCGGTAGGTCTGTGACATCGGTATCGTCGAAGATTATTTTTCCCTCATCAGCGTATTCTAGTCCTGCAATAATCCTTAATGTAGTGGTCTTGCCACAGCCTGAAGGCCCTAATAGGGTGAAGAACTCGCCATGCTCGGCAACAAGCGTGACCTTATTCACCGCTACAACCCTGCCAAATCTCTTCGTCACATTAACCAGCTTAACGTTAACCATATTAAACACCTAAGAAAGCAACTCTCTGCTTAAGTATATAGTTGGACACAGCTATAGCTATTATCTGGAGAGTCATGAGTAAGACGCCTAACGCAGCAGCTATACTTACTGCACTCACCTGACCACTTCCGTAAATAACCTGAGACATTAGAAAGGTTATAGGTCCCTGTGAGGGTTGGTGAGAGCCCAAGATCAGGGATGTGCTCGTCTCATTCATCATGTATACGAAGGATAATATTGAACCGCCTATAACATTGGCTGCAACTAAAGGTATTGTTATTGAGAAAAATGTTCTGGTTCTGCTAGCCCCTAAGTTCATTGCTGCCTCCTCCAGACTAACATGGGTCTGCTGAAGTCCGGCGAACACTGATCTAGTTAGAAAGGGAGATCTCCTAACCGTGTACGTGAATATGAGGAGGGTTCCAGGATTTATGAATGGGTCAAATAAGGTGTTTGGAAATAATGATCCGAAGAACACCAAGAAACCTACAGCAATGATTATTCCGGGAATGACTATAGGTATTGTGGCTAATACATCAATGGCTTCCCTACCCGTAATGTTTCTTCTAGCCACAATATATGCGGCGCTAGTTCCCAGAAGAACTGTGATAGCTATTGCTAGTCCTGAGTAGGTTGCGCTGTTCTTAATTGCTTGAACAACGCCTGGCTTCTCGACTAAGGCAAGTATATAGTTAGGTGTTAGATGTGTTGGTAGTGGGCCGCTTGTTGCCCAATTAGTTAGTGAGAGCACGATTACGCCGAATTGAGGGAAGGAGGCAGTTATTACGAGTAAGGTCATGAAGGCGTAGACACCTGCTAAACCTAACCATTTAGGTCTGCTCAGCCTAGGGCTCCATCTACCTCCCTTAGACAGCATTGCATACTGCCTTAATGAGACATATTTCTTTATTATAATAAAACCTATCGTAGCTATGGTCAGCATTATCGTTGCAACAATGTAGGCTTCAGGATTAACCAACGATAAGCTGTACGCCTGCTGGAACTGACTGAAGACGTAAAAAGACATTAGGTGAGTGTGTAGGCCGTTACCGAAAGCACCTGCCAAACCTATAGGCGCTCCTAAATCCTCCATGCTGAACACGAATACTAAGGTGGCACCTGAAGCCAATCCCGGCAAGGATAGTGGGAAAGTTATAGTTCTAAAGAGCTTTAAGCCGTGAGCACCAAGGTTCTCGGCCTGTTCCTCCATCGAGGGATCAATATTTATTATGCTTGACAAAACATTCATGTAAACTATTGGGAAGAAGCTTAATGTCTGAATAATAATTACTGCAGGCAAACCCGAAATAACTAGCTTATATGGAAGATGAAAAACATTGTTGAGCAGATAGTTAACAAGTCCGCTCGTACCTAATACCTTACCTATAACGTAGGCATTAACAAAAGGAGTGGCCAGTAAGGGGATGAAGAGGAGAACCCTAAACACGTTCTTACCTGGAAAGTCATATCTCGCTATTATAAAGGCGGCTATCACACCTATGATTGACGCGAAAATCATGACGCTCGTGGACACAAATATTGAGTTCAATATATACCCGAAGTCAGGGCCTTCTGAGCCTATGGCCAGAATGTTTATGGGAATTAGGGCTCTTGAACCGTTGGGAAGCAGCTTGAATCTATATATTTGGGTGAACTTCATAAGGGCTGTGTTTGGTGGTATCTTAATCATTTGAGGATCCTTAAACGTTTGTTCCACATATGCTAGGGAAAAGTGATTGCCCACTACGAAGCCCTTATAAAGTATAGAGCCTAGAGGGAGGAGAAGAAAGAACGTGAGAAGAAATAGGACGATTATTAACTGACTACTAGTGAGTGAATCGAGCTCTCTCCGAATTTTTCTCAGCAAAAAAGAAGCCATTGATCCACACCTGAGAAAGGTGTGGATTAACCTATATAAGATTTTAGTTCCTGAAGAACTGTGTTATATCTTGCCTTAGCTGCCTGAATCCACTCACTAACGTATTGGTTCCTCAGCTTAGGGTTGAACATATCGTTGTTTATTTTTATAGCTGTCTGCAAAGTGAACGTTAGGGTCTGGCCTGTCTTCGGATCTTTAAACTTGATCAGGTATGGATTC
>JALWQN010000082.1 GCA_027083115.1 Desulfurococcales archaeon | reverse complement strand
CCTCCCTAAGCACGTAAGTAACGAACTGAGAGACGTTAGCGAAGCCCGTACCCTCAATAATTTTCTTCAGCCTGTTGTATAAGGTAACAGGTATTGAGACCGTGGTGTACTTAACACTCCTTGATTTAGGGTCCTCACCCATACTAGCACCGTTAATTTAGTAAGTTACAATTAAATATAATTACGTTTCATGAGAATAAGAAAACTGGTCAGGCTTACGTTTTGATGGATTAAGTCATAAGTAACCTAAGGACCTTAGCCTCTCCTTAACTTTCTCCTCATCCTCCTTACTGTAGCCTTCGGTCTCCCCCTCAGACTCGAGAACCTCATTAAGCACGAACTCAATTAATTCTTCCACAGAACTGAATCCACCGACATCCTCAACGTACTTCCTTGCTTTCTCATAGAGCTCCTTACTTATGGGGACCTGGACCTTCTCTTCACCCAAACACTGCCACCCCTTAATCAAGGCATTATGAAGTATAAATGCTTGCTTCTGTTCAGGAACTCATTAGTAGTTCAGTAACCATAGCTAGGCCCATCGCGACCATCCCTAAACCTACTCCTCTCCTAAGCTGATCCTTTCCTGAGAGCTTAACAGTCAGTGTTGATAGGGGCGCAGAAATAACTGCCCCTAAAGTAAGAGGGTAAATGAGTGAGGGATTAGTGAGTCCTGAACTAACATAAACCACTGACGCGATGGAGCCGGCAACTAACTCTGCGAAGGAGGTTATGGCTATTGCCTTCTTAACATCGTGGCCGAGGATTATTTGGCCGGCAGTAATTAGTGGGCCGAACCCACCTCCAGTCAATCCTTTATTGAAGCTAGCCGCTAAAGACAAAAAAGCCAGCTTGCGGAACTCACCGTCCTTCCTGACTTTCTCAGCACTTAAACCTAACGCAGTAATAAGGCCTAAAGAAGTAAGCAGTACAGCCATGTAAGCCTTAAGGAATGCCTCAGGCACCTCAGGAACTAAGGCAGCAGCAACAAAACTACCTAAGGCGCCACCAAAACCTAAATAAATGGATACACGTGTGCTTCTACTGCCGACCCCGAAATCAACATTACCTGCCCTATGATGAAGTAAGGGAAGAAGGGAATTTCCAGCTAACTGAGAAATAACTACCGCAGGAACTACCTCCTTAACAGGGAAACCAGCAATAATTAATGACGGCGCTAAAACGGTCCCGTAACCCATCCCTAAAGTACTGCTTACATACTGCATCAGTAAGGCAGCCAGAGCTAAAGCAATAAAGCCGATCATCCCTAATCAATAAAGCTTAATTATATATAATTATATAAAATTATCTACTAAGAAAGATGAAGGAGCTAGGAACGTAGTGCTTACTTCCTTGAGTGAATGGCTGACTCAATGAATTCCTTGAGTTTCCTTACATTATGTTCTACTGTTTCGTTCTCCGTATCCACAATTAATGCTGGCTTTTCCGGAGGTTCGTAAGGGTCGTCAATGCCTGTCATGTGTTTTATTTCGCCCCTTAATGCCTTAGCGTAAAGGCCTTTAGGATCCCTCCTCATGCATTCCTTAAGGCTGGCCTTAACCCAGATCTCATAGTAAGGGATCTCCTCCTCAATGATTGACCTTATCTTAGCCCTTACTTCCCTATAGGGTGAGACAAAACTACATAAAACAATTACTCCGTTCCTTGCCAGCAACTTAGCTATCCAGGCAACCCTAAGTAAGTGCCTCTCCCTCTCCTCCCTAGTGAAGCCAGCGCCAACATTGATTGTTTTCCTCACCCAATCACCATCGAGGACCTCAACCCTATATCCTTCGCTCCTAAGCCTGCTTGCTGCTCCCTCAGCGACTGTGGTTTTACCGCTCCCAGGTAAGCCAGTCAACCAAACAACAACCCCTTTCTTTAAGCACCTCATTAATGACCCCAAAGAAAAAAGACTCAAGAATAAAAATTCTATTGGTGCCGTAAACTAAAGCAATTAACAATGTTTCCTTCATTAAGGGAACAATTTATTTCTTCTTTATGGCTGAAGGTTCCGGGGGTTCCTTAATGAGGTTCTACAGGCTTCTATACCCCTTGAGGACGTACTTAATTACTTCAGGTAGAGGGGAAGAAAGTAACGTTATGGCTGCTGACTGGTTAACTGTCCTATCCCATAATCCTCCATTAGTTGGTGTTGCTATAGCTCCCGAAAGATACACTCATAAACTAATAATGAGGTACGGTGAGTTCGTCGTTAGCGTCCCGAGCACGGAAATGATTAATGACGTTTGGGTTGCTGGCACGGTGAGCGGGCCTCAGAAAGTGAAGGGCATGAAAGTGACTTTTGTTCCTTCGAAGGAAGTTAGCGCTCCAAGCATTAAGGAAGCCTTAGCAAATATTGAGTGCAGAGTTATTGACTCAAGAAGCTATGGCGACCACACCCTATTTGTCGGGGAAGTAATTAATTACACCTTCAGGAGAGATGCCTTCCCTAAAGGAGAGCCTAACGTGTTGCAAGGGTTCCTAGCCCATATAGCTAGAAGCAAATTCGTGACATTCATGAATAAGGTAATTAGGCCACAGACCAGAAAGGATTAGTTTCCTGCTTCAGTAATTCTTTTTATTGTGTTTTACTTATTTGGGCCAAAAAGCTCTAGTGAGTGAGCTTGAACGTATCAAGTTCCTATGTTGTAGCATATTATGAGTTCTCGATATACAATTAATGATGTTTTAATAAGTTCTTGAAGTAAATGAATTAAGGGCGTTTAGGTTGGGGGGTCCTGAGGAGGAACAAAAGTATTTCTTGAGGGCTGACGAAGCAAAGAAACTAGGTATCAATGAAGTCATTAAGGAACTAAGAACGTCACTCGAAAAGGGTTTATCACCTGCTGAAGCATCTAAGAGATTAAAGGCTGTAGGACCGAACGAAATACCTGAGAAGAAAGTTAACCCGGTAGTGAGGTTCCTCCTCCATTTTTGGGGCCCCATCCCATGGATGATTGAGGCCGCTGCAGCGATATCGATAGCCATAAATCACTGGGTCGATTTCTACATAATATTCTCCTTACTTCTAACTAATGCCTTAGTTGGTTTCTGGCAGGAACACAAGGCAGAGAACGTTATTGAGTACCTTAAGAAGAAGCTTTCGGTTATGGCTAGGGTTCTAAGAGAGGGTAAATGGATTGTTATGCCAGCGAGGGAGGTAGTCCCCGGCGATATCCTTAGGGTTAGGTTGGGGGATATAGTTCCTGCCGACATGAAGTTAGTTGAGGGCGAGTACCTCCTTGTTGACGAATCTGTTCTCACTGGGGAGTCCTTACCCGTCGAGAAAAGAGTCGGTGATGTAGTTTATTCAGGATCTATAGTTAAGCGTGGTGAAGCAACAGGCGTTGCTGTAGCTACAGGCCTTAAGACATACTTTGGCAAGACCGTTAGTTTGGTTGAGAAGGCTAGAACCCTAAGTAAGTATCAGAAGATGATCATAAGTGTCGGTAATTACTTGATAATCCTCACATTATTCCTTGTTTCTATCACGGCCTTAGTTGAGTATATGAGGGGCACTAACTTATTGGAGCTCCTGAGGTTCTCCTTAGTGCTTACTGTTGCTGCAATACCTGCTGCATTACCGGCAGTTCTCTCAATAACTATGGCCATAGGCGCTTACGAACTCGCTAGGAAACAAGGCATAGTTAGGAAGCTAGTGGCTATTGAGGAAATGGCTAGCGTGAGCGTGTTATGCGCGGATAAGACAGGGACACTCACTAAGAACGAATTAACTATTAAGTCTCCAGTCGCAGTAAGCAAAGAATTCAGTGATAAGGACATAGTTCTATATGCAGCCCTTGCGTCAAGGGAGGAGGACAAGGACCCCATAGACCTGGCAGTTTTAGGAGCTTTAAAAACCTATGGCTTATTGGACAAGTACAGTAAGTTCAAGCAAGTTGTGTTCAAGCCCTTTGACCCAGTTAAGAAAAGGACTGAAGCCGTCGTTAAGGGACCTGGTGGAGAGAGTTTTGCTGTAGCTAAGGGGGCACCGCAAGTAATTCTGAAGCTCGTTAAGGCAGACACGGAACTCAAGAGGAAGGTTCTGGTAATCGTTGATGAGTACGCTGCGAAAGGTTACCGAATGATTGGTGTAGCAAGAACTTCTGGGGGGGAAGGAAGCAACTGGATTTATGTGGGTCTCATACCCCTATTCGACCCTCCAAGAGAGGATGCTGCTGAAACCATTAAATACTTGAGAGAAAGAGGCATTAACGTAAAGATGATTACTGGCGACCACGTGTCTATAGCTCGTGAAATAGCTAAGGTCCTAGGCCTGGGCTCAAGAATCTACAGTATCGAGCAGCTAAAGGAATTACCGCCTGAGAAAGCAACTGAACTTGCGTTAAAGGCTGACGGATTTGCTGAAGTCTATCCTGAAGATAAATACAAGATAGTTGAGTCACTTCAGTCTGCTGGTCATTCCGTCGCTATGACTGGTGATGGGGTTAACGATGCACCAGCACTTAAGAAAGCCAATGTGGGCATCGCAGTATCTAATGCAACAGACGCTGCCAGAGCAGCTGCATCAATAGTGTTACTTTCTCCAGGTATTTCAGTAATTAAGGAAGTGTTATTTACTGCTAGAAAGATATTTAGAAGGATGTATAGTTACATCATTTACAGAATAACTGAAACCATAAGGA
>JALWQN010000081.1 GCA_027083115.1 Desulfurococcales archaeon | reverse complement strand
CGTGCCATATTGAGCGCCTTTTTAGAGCCTTCCTCATCAAGCACAAGCTTCACTAGGAACGACGCATCCAACACTATCAACGCTTTTCCCTCATCTCCCTAATGAGTTCAGCTGAGTCTACCCTTGTCCTACGTTTTTTCATCCTCCTCTCGATGTTATCGAGCATCTCCAGAAACTCAAGAACCCTAACACGCTCCTCAAGAAATCTTCTAACCTCCTCACCCCAATCAACACGGTACTTTTTCATCCTCTCCTTAAGCTCCTTTGGCACCCTAACTGATACGACATCAGACATGTGTATACACTATGTAAACATAGTGTATACACTATTTTATATGTTATGGTCGAAAGCATTGCTAGGTATAGCTATCTTTCCTAAAACTCATCACTACTTATCCAAGTACCTACATCATATGTAAGTTCAGCATAGCCCCTATGGGTGGAGCTATAGAGCTAAAACATTACCAAGGTTCTTCATTAAACACCTTTTGTACTGAAGTAGGAAATACGGATATTTTAAGCTGTTTCCAGAGCCTCCATGGTGATACCAGACTAATAATAGCCTGTGAATAATGTCTCCACTTCATGTTTCCCTAGAAATTTTGTTTATATATCTCTAGTGGGTGAAGGTCCTAGGTTTAAATTTCGGCAAACTCATTAAATACCCAAAGGATCTATGATGTACCCTCTCTCCGGTAGCCAGCTGATACCAGTATGGGGTGTTTTAAAAGTTTTTTAACATATAGTTTGATTGTTATAACTATTGTATTAAAAGATAAGGGTGGGATATCAAAATCCCTTGTCAATCTACACTCAAATTTCATTGTTTTACTTTCGCCTGGGTTCAGAGTAATTACACCTTCGTATGAATTATTCTTTACCTCTATATGGGGCAAAGCTACTGAATTTATCTTGTCGATAAAGATTGTATCATCCCCCATGTTTACGATTTTAATTAGGAACTTAGAGTAATTGAATCTATTAATGCCTTTATTTATTTCATGAACGCTTAAGGCTAACCCTGTATTGCCTCGAGATATTTTAACTCCGTTAATTCTAGGCATAACTCCATTTTTAATTGGTTGACCGGGTTGACCTTCAAAGTAAAGGTATAAATTGTCTTGTGATAATATATCGGCCCACCCCACCCTATAAGCTTTCTTCCATAGGCCCCAAACCCGTTTTTTAGAGATGTAATACTTGGAAAAAGGCTTAAATATCAAGAATTCCTTGACAAACGTTTCTTTCGAGAACCTATAGAGCCACATATTTCTGCCTTGAATGATTTTCTGAGGCAATATTACAGGGATAAACCCGTATTTAGAGTATAGCCTATGAGCAATGAGGTTGGTAACGTCAGCCATGAGGTATTGGATATGAAATCCTTTGCTTTCCGCAATCCTTATGCATTCCTCAACAAGTCCACTACCTATGCCTTGACCACGATAATCGGGGTGAACCATTAAATTAACTATCTCAGCATAAGGCTTGTAAGCCAAGTCTAGAGTAACTTTGCCAATAACCTCCTCTTCATCATTAACAGCCAAAAGCACCTTAACATATTTTCTAGCTTTACACCAATACTCAACGAGTTTAGTCGAAAACCTCTCACCCATTAGTCTATATAACTCAGCAACACCATCACTGTGTATAGTATTGAACTCCGTTATTCTAACCAATTCCATATCCTCCTTAGTAATTCATTAAAATAACCAGACAAGATATTTTAACACTCCTCTCAGAAATTACCTTAGCCAGAGAAGTGCCTTTAAGTCTTCATAAAAAGATATTGTCAATATGAAACATACTTTAATCTTTTAAAGCTACGTAGATAGTTGGGTATAGCTGGATTGTCCAAGGTTATACATTTACGTTATGAGAATGATGTGTTAGAGCCTTAATGAGCTTGTAGACCAACTTAATGCTCCTCCTGCAGCCCTAGTTAAGAGGTCTTTCTTAATAATGGTTAACTCATCCCTCAACTTCTTAAATCTTTCCTTAAGGTCATCTAAGTAATTTCTCAGCTCATTAAGTTTGTTGATTAAGTATTCAATGCTGAAACCGCCTGATAGTTTCCTAGGCATGGTTAAAGCGCTTAACTAGTCCTCAAACCCTGATGACCTTATCCCTATGCTTCGCTGGTGAGAGCTCAGCGATTATTGCGTGTAAGGCCCTGAACTCCCCACTACCACGAATTATCGGTGGCTAAACCTCTATGTACTTATCTATGAATTTCCTGTACCACTTTCTGAACTCTTCCCAAGTGACAACATGTATCTCGAATGGGTTAGGTATCCCTACCTCCTCATTCATTTCCTTAATCAGGTGTAACCTATTACTTACCTCACTAGCTAGGTCGGTAATAACGAGGACGTCGATATCACTGTCTGCCCTAGCATTCCCTCTAACGAAGCTCCCGAAAAGCAATACCTTTGCTGAAGGGTCATGCCTCCTAACAACGTTCTTTATTGCTCTAGCGTAACGCATTGGGTCCTCATAGTATTTCCTTAGCTCATCCCTTAACTCAAGCTCCAAATCAATCAATGACTTTCTAACCATTCAAACACCTCCATAATCTTGTCAGCGAAGTTAAGGATTCTTTCAGCGATTTCCTTACCGTATTGCCTGGGTAAGTATCTCGAGCTTATGTATGCCTCCTCAAGAAGGTAGAAGATCTCTAAGTGCTTGCTGAAGAATTCCTTGAATCTTTCATCACCATATGTTTTAATGATGTACCTAGCAAGATACGTTAATGAGTGGGTTTTAGGGTAATCGCCAACCTTAACATATAGTAAGTGCTTCAAATAAAGCTGAATGAACTGATCAACATGAAAAACAACTAGATCATAGTCGCCTCTACTGAAATCATCATGCGCACTCCTGAGGAATGCCATTGCCTTCTTCCTTAGGAAATCATGCTGGAAACCACTCATCAAACATATCCAACATTAGTAACTACTCTAGGAATTAATAGCGTTATTTATTTCAAGAAAACAAGGAAGTTCGTGATTAGGCTCTAGATGAAGCAATACCTAATAGAGCTTAATCTATCATTCCTCACAAATAATTGATGTTTTATGGGGACTTAAGGCCTTTATATTTCACTAGTTATCAAGGCTTCCACTTCAGCAGTGACATTCAGGTAGTTCCATACCACCTAGTTTCTCCAGCTTTTCTTTCGTTAACATGCTAGTTCCCGCCCCTTGCTCCGCCGGTGTCTTAGGCCTTTCAGCCACTTTTATCAGCCCGTATTTTCTGAGGATGTTCCTAAGTATTGCCTTACCTTCATTATTCCATCCCCTTAAACAGCATTTGGGTGCCTTCAGAACGTACTCAAGCACTTCATCATTCAGTAGTGGGGCTACTACCTTAATCCCTAAGCACTCAGCTAGCTCCAACCCAGGGTACCTGCCTCGAGTAGCCATCCTCACGATTGTTTCACGCAATTCATTACTGCCTAGGGCCAGCATGAATCCGTAGCCCGCGAATACCTCATCCCCGCCATCACCTAATAGAACGCATTTACATCCTAAATCCCTGGCTTCCTCCAGAGCCTTAAGGAAGACCACATCATTCCTAACCTCTATATGGTCCCTCCTACGAGTGCAGTCAACTATGAAGCCAACCTTAGAAGCTATGTAGTTATCATCAACTGAAGCAATCCTTAACCTAATACCTAGTCTTGAAGCGACAGGCTTAATGTAGCCTAAGTCCTTAGGTAGGCCACCAGAGTAGTATGCGGTAACTCCATTAAGGCTTAATCCCTCAAGCCTAGCGGCTAAAGCAACAACTGAAGTGTCTATGCCTCCGCTCAAAGCTATACAGTCACATCCCTCACCACGAGCACTCCTCCTAACAGCATCAAGAACTAAGTCCTCAATAGTTAAGCAGCTAAGGCCTCCCAAGGCAACAGCTTACCCCCAGCTAATTGAGGTAATTATGGAATTTATGATTTAATTCTTAGTTCTTTAAGCTCGTAGGCGCTGTTTTAGTAGTTTGGTTTTATATCTTGAGCTCCATAATGTGCCTAACTAGGTTTGGTTTATTGATTTTCCTCACTAGCTTAGTGTCTGCTGTGTAAGCTGTTGTTTTTAGGAGCCTTGCTAGAGCCACGTATGATGCGTCATAGATCGTCACGCCTTTCCTCATAGCTATCTCTACAGCGTTTCGTGCGAGTTCCCTAGTCAGTCCATAATACGTGAACTGGAAGTCATCCAATACAGTAGATACTTCCTTAAGCTCCTCCTCCCCCAAACCTCCAGAATATTTTAAAGCGTTGAGGACCTCGAAAGGAAGTAGGGATGGGACAGCAATATCTATAGTGCCTGCAGCATAGGCTTCCCGAAGTAACCTAGCCTCCCTACTATGTTCTTCCTCAACAAACCACTTAGCAATAACTGAGGCGTCAGCAACTACCTTCTTTCTCTCCATCTTCTGATTTCCTCCACACTATTCCATCCCTCAATACTTCGGGAAAGCTCCTCAGACTTTAGGGCGGCCCTCCTTATCCTGCTTAAGTCCTTACTAATTAACTTAGCCTCCTCCCTAGCCACAACCTCCTGAATGGCTTTCCTTACCACCTCACTCCAGTTAATGTGTTTAAGCCTATCCATCCTCCTCTTCAGCTCCTTACTGATCCTGAAGCTAACCACAGAACTCAAGAGTAATCTCCAATAATGTAATCAAACCATGTAATAAATGTATTACGGAAAAGGCTTTAAAGACTAAGGTATTTTCAGGAGATCAGGTCTCCGCTTTTAAATAGCTAGTATCGCCTAAACCTTCACATACATCAAGGGAATGAAGCTCTATATTCTATAGATCACATTATGAAAGGGTGAGAAACGCTATCCTCAATACCTACCCTCTCTTAATTCCCTAACAACCTTCTCTGAATTAGTTTTAACTCTCTTTTTTACTGGGGTTACCCTTAATGGTATGTTTCTTTCCTAGCCTAAAATTTTCTCTAACGCTTCAATAATCACTCGATCAGTCAATTATTCAATTATTGCTTCCTCAACACCCCTACTACTAAGTATCACATTAGTTAGTTATTGATTCGATAAGTTCCTTAATTCCTTTCTCTAGACTGGTTTCTGGCCTCCATTTAAGTTGGTTTAATGCTTTGCTTATGTCCGCATAAGATAGCCTTATGTCTCCAGGTCTTGGGGCCTCATGCCTTGGTTTCAGTTCTTCCTTACCGCTTATTTTCAGTATTGCGTTCGCTAGTTCATTTATGGTAGTTGGCTTTCCTGAGCCTATGTTGTAGGTTTCGTTAAGGAGTTCCGTCGTTAGTGCTTTCTCAACGGCTTTAGCCACATCCTTAACGTGGATGAAGTCCCTCACCTGCTCACCATCACCGTAGATTATTGGTGGCTGGCCTGACTTAACCCTGGATATGAACTTAGTTATTACTCCTGAGTACGGTGAGTCCGGGCTTTGTCCTGGACCGTAGACGTTGAATAACCTGAGCACTACGTAATTGGTTTTCTTTAGTGACCTACTTAATGACTTAATCAGGAGCTCGCCACCTAACTTGCTTGCTCCGTAAGGCGATAGTGGTTCAGTAGGGTGATTCTCATCAATAGGTAAGTACTTCGGTTCCCCATAGACTGCAGCTGAACTCAAGTAAATGATTCTTGAGGCCCCAACCCCGCAGGATGCCTTACCCACGTTAGCTGAACCCGTAACATTCACTTCAGCGTATAGGCCCGGGTGCTTAACGCTTTCCTCAACATCAATTAGTGCTGCAGCATGAACTACTGCCTCAGGCCTGAATTCCTTGAAGGCATCACTCAATGAATTAAGGTCCCTAACGTCTATGGGTTTGAGCAGGACACCTAATTCCTTAATAAACTCGATATTCTCCCTTAAGCTACGTGATAAGTTATCTATAATCATGACATCATGCCCTGAATCAATCAATTGCTTAACTACGTGATGACCTATGAAGCCGGCCCCACCAGTAATCAATACCTTCATGCTTAAACCCTGATTAAGGTTCTCCACGTAATTATGTGTTTTCTGAAGCATTAATGATGTTGAATGGTTCTGCCAACCATTATTCTCTGCAGGACCTTTCGCCACGGCATCGCTTAAAACCGGTTTATACGAGTCTTATGCGGGCAGCATAATTCCTCGAGTACTTACTTCTTTCTTCGGATTGGGTCAGGTGGAACTCTATTGGGTGATCTAGTGGTAAGCTCAGCTTCCTCCTCAATCCCCACTACTAATTCCTCCCTCCCTTTGACCGGGTAAGGGATTCTGTAGCTAAATTATCGGTAAGTCCAGGTCGCTTGACGCTACTGCATCACCCCTGGCGCACTTCCTAACGTATACTTCAGCACCAGGTAATAACTGCCTTATGGTTTCAATAACTAATTAATCCATAACTTCAATTCCTTAAGCACCTTAGCCTCTTAAGTCAATCATGTTCTCGCGTCTTCGCGTGGTTAGGTTTTTGTAGCGTATCCTGACATTAGGTGCGAGTCATTAATAGTTAAATGCTTATTCTTTAACAGTGTTATGGTGCATTAATTGAGTGTTGAGGGACTTCTTAGGGAGCACGGCCAGCCTGAAAGGGAGGTTTACTTCGACCACGAAAACTCTGGTTGGGTGCCTCCGGAAGTTGTGGAGGCGATGCTTCCTTACTTCAATAGGAAGGGCTTCGGCCACCCATCAATAACTAATAAACCCGGTTGGGAGGCTTACGAGGCTGTCTGGAGGGTTAAGGAGCACTTAGTTAAGGAATTGAATGCCGGGGGGCCCCAGAACTTGGTCTTCACTCACAGCGGTACTGAAGCGAATAACTTAGCTGTTCTGGGTTCAGCTATTGCTTCAGGCAGGAAGGGAGGTAAGGTAATCGTTTCTTCTGTTGAGCACCTAAGCGTTATTTTCCCTGCCGAGTTTGCGGCCAAGCTTCTTGGTATGAAGGTCATTAAGGTACCCGTTGATGAGGAGGGCTTCGTCGATCCTGAGGTTCTTTCAGCTTACATGGATAAGGACACAGTATTAGTTAGCGTGCAGGCAGTTAATCACGAGATAGGCACCATACAGAGGGTTAAGGAATTAGTTAAGGTGGTTAAGGAAAACAATCCTGAGGCCCTCTTCCATACTGACGCCTGCGACGCGTTCGGCAGGATTAAGTTAGACGTTAAGGAATTGGGTGTTGACTTACTTACTTTAAGCAGCCACAAAATACTGGGGCCTAAGGGGGTTGGAGTACTTTATGTTAAGGAAGGCGTTAAGCTTGAGCCCGTGATTAGGGGGCAGTTAAGCACCCAGACATTATGGCCGGGTGTTGAGAACGTGCCAGCAATAGTTGGTTTCGGTAAAGCCATGGAATTAGCTTTCAAGGACTTCAGTAATCAAGTGAGGAGGGTTAAGTCCTTAAGGGATAAGTTACTTAACGGGTTGCTTAATGAGGTCCCCGAAACCCTACTTAATGGCCCTAAAGGCGACTTAAGAGCCCCAGATAACGTCAATATCTCATTCCTTTATGTTGAGGGTGAGGCCGTAACTGTTGAGTTAAGCCTTAAGGGGATCTACGCGTCCAGCGGTAGTGCCTGCACATCGAGAATCCTTGAGCCAAGCCATGTTCTCCTAGCTATAGGGAGGAAGCACGAGGAAGCCCACGGCAGCATACTCTTCAAGATAACTAGGTACCACACAGATGGAGACATCGATTATGCTCTGCAGGTAGTTCCTGAAGCGATCAAGAGATTAAGGAGCATCAGCTCGCTGAAGCCATCCCACCCCAAACAATAAATTCAGGAACCCTTTTTAGGGCTCTAATAACATCGTTATTAGGAGTAATTATGAGTTCGAGAATTCCCTTACCTTACTCGCCGAAGGTCCTGAAGTACTTCAAGAACCCGAAGAATTTAGGGCCAATGGAGAACCCAACCGTCGAGGCTATGGCCGGTAGTCCAGCCTGCGGAGACATGATTAGGCTATACCTAAGGATTGCTGATGTTGGGGGTGAGGAAGTAATTAAGGAAGCGACCTTCGAGAGCTATGGTTGCGCAGCCAACATAGCTGCAGCAAGCGTCCTAACCGAGTTAATTAAGGGCAAAACCATTAAGGAAGCATGGAAAATTTCTTGGAAGGAAATCTCTGATGAGTTAGGGGGCCTACCACCCATAAAGTACCACTGCAGCATACTTGCTGTTGGCGCACTCAAGAGGGCTGTAAGGGCTTACTACGGAGGTAAGGAGCTCCCTCCATGGTTGCCTAAGGAATTAACGGCTGAAGAAAGGCAGACTATGGAAGAGGAAGAAATGATTGAAAGGATCTATGGGAGAAGCCCTAAGATGAAGTGAGGTCCCCCAATATGGAGGGAGTTATTGACTTAAGGGTTAAGGGGAAAGGATGTACTGGAGACCCTGTCTTCAGGCTTAATGAAGTTCTTGGGTCGGGGCGAAGAAAGCTCACCTTACTTACTGACCCAAACGACCTTCCCTTAGCAGTCATTAAGCTACTTGCAGTAAAGAAAGGATATGTAGTGAAGGAGCATGAATTAAGTGAGGGAGTACTTAAGGTGATATTGATTAAGGATTGAATTCCAGATTACGCTAAGGCCTCCGGGTTTCATTACGTTCCCTGCATCTTTTGGGACATATCCTTCATCTGCTGGGTGCTCTGGCTCCTTTGAGCGCCTCGATTTTGGTTGAATCCCCCAATATCCAGGAGGACCGTAGATACTCATAAATCATTTCACCCGAAAGCCAGCCTCTCTTAATTACGTATTACCTAGAGAACTAGTTGCTGGTGAGGAACTTCTCAAGCTGTTCCCCATATTTGAAGCCGTTGTCAGGAAGGATCAGTAAGTGGTCGCCTGGCATTATATTCCCTTCCCTCATGACTTTCCTGTACGCAGCAACTATTGCACCACTACTTAAACCTATAAGTAATCCATCACCCCTCCCCACCAACTTAACTCCCTCAACTGCCTCCTGAAGGGTGATGTCAATAACCTCATTGGCTTCAACCCAATGAACCCACTTCATGCCGCTCTCAACTCTCCTGATGCCGGGTATGACCTCATCTTCAGCGGGCTGGGCGAAAAACACCTTCACGGTATTGCGGTACCTGTTCCTGAAGTAGAAAGTTATTGCGGCCATATGTCCTGAAGTGCCTATTCCGCCGAAAATGCTTGCTGGCTTCAGTCTCCCTACCCTTACCTGCAGGTCAAGCTCCTTAGCCGTGAACCTTAGGTGGGCTTCGAAGTTGTAGTCGTTCTCGAACTGATTCAGGTTCACGGCACCTGCTCTCAGGGCCTCCTCAGCTACCTCATCTACGCACTCGATAGTTAATTTCTTAGGTAACCTAACAACCTCAGCGCCTAATGCCTTCAGGAAAATGTCTGAGACCTTCTGTATGCTTGAAGGTATGTAGAGCTTTGCTTTAAACCCGTGTATGGCCGCAAGGGCCGCTAAAGCCAAGCCAGTGTTTGTTGATGTTGCTTCATAAATCATTTCTTTCTTCCTAAATCCTCCCTCCTCTAATGCCTTAACGAACATGTACCAACCTATTCTATCCTTAATGCTTTGGCTGAATGGGTTGAAGCTCTCAAGCTTCCCCCAAACACGAACATCGCCTTCAGAGAGGGACTTAAGCAGGACTAAAGGAGTTGGCCATCCCCTCCTAAGCAACTCCACGGAACTATTGAAGATCCTGAAAGGCTTAGGGCTTATGTCCCCATAGAAGTCCAGGTCCTCTAGAGGCACCTTAATTTCCTCACCTACCTTAGAAACAGGAACTAGCTTAACGCCTAACTTGTTCAGGGAATGGAGGACCTCCTCATTACTGACGGCTCTTAAGTCATCATCAACAATCACCGGCTTCTCCACTACTCCCTCCCAAAGCATTTCACCAATTACTTCAAGCAAATCCTGCATCGGTGGGGCTTCATGCCCCCTAACCTTATATATTGGGATAATCTTCATGTTGTTTTCCTAGTTAATAACACTGTTATTTATTTTATGCTTTTCTATCATTAGTCAACAGCATGATTTCTTGGGAGGGTTTGTGCACTTAACTCCGGCCTTCCCAATTTCCTTAGTGATTTTCTTCAGTGAGTTAGCTAACTTATCGACGTCTTCTTTAGTGTTATATATGTAGAAGCTCGCGCGAACACTCCCTTCTGAAGCACCGATAAATTGATGTAAGTGCTGAGCGCAGTGGTAACCGCTTCTTACAGCTATTCCTTCAGAACTAAGTAATGAGGCAATCAGGTGCGGATTAGCTGAGCATATGTTGAAGGATATTATTCCTGCCTTAACTTTAAGGTCCCTTGGCCCATAAACCTTTAGCTCATCACCTAACTCGGTAGTTAATTCCTTAAGGCCGTACTCAGTAAGGCCTCTCTCGAACTCCTCTACATTATTCATGCCTAACTTACTCAGGTACTTCACTGCCTCACTTAAGCCTACAGCACCGGCGACGTTAGGCGTTCCGGCCTCGAACTTCCATGGCGGTTCAGCAACCTCATAACTTAGGGTGCCCTCCCTAAAGCCTGTCTCCTTAACCATGCCTCCCCCAACTATAGGGGGAGGGAGATCCTCCGCTAGTTCAGGCCTTAAGTAAAGTACGCCTATACCCATTGGGCCCAGCATCTTATGCCCACTGAAGGCTAAGGCATCAACACCTAATTCCCTAACATTCACAGGTAAGTGAGGAACAGATTGGGCACCATCAACTATTAAGTAAGCCCCGGCCTCAGAAGCGAGGGACTTAATTCGTTTGATGTCGTTGATTGTTCCTAAGACATTGCTTACGTGAGTTACGGCTACAACCTTAGTTCTTGAGGTCATTTCTGAGGCGAGCTCATCGTAATCTAGTCTGTAGTCATCGCCTAAGACTATCACCTTAAGCCTTAAGTCAAGCAGTTTCGATAGCCTTACCCAAGGGAGTACGTTGCTGTTGTGCTCCATGATCGTAACAATCACTTCATCGCCTTCGCGGAGCTCTTTCTCTGCTAGTGATTGAGCGATAATGTTTAATGATTCTGTGGAGTTCCTGGTGAATGAAACGCTCCTCCAGTCGTCAGAACCTATGAATTTAGCTACGACCTCATGAGCTTCCTCGTAAACTTTGCTGGCTTCCTGACTTAGCTCGTAAATTCCTCTGTGAACGTTAGAGTTAAGGCTCCTGTAGAATTCCGCTATGGCCTCAATAACTTGTTTAGGCCTCTGCGACGTTGCCGCATTATCTAAGTAAGTTACTTTCCTGCTTAGGAGTAGGGGGAAGTCCTCCCTAATAGTTTCTGGATCAATAACCATTTCTTTATGCCAAATAACACCGTTAATGAAATCAAATAAACTTATGGGAGACTAGGTGTTGAGGAACTTATAACCTTTGAGGAAGGAGTTTCTCGGGTGTGAGTTGAGGGATAAAGAATTACTTTCTGTGGTGGAGAGGTTCTCGCGCCTCCTGCTCCTTAAGGAAGTAGGCGTGAACGGGCTAAGTAAGTTAAGGAAAGCTAAGGTCGTTATAGTGGGTTGCGGAGCCACAGGATCACACATTGCTGAACTATTAGTCAGGAGTGGAGTAAGGAACTTAAGGCTTATTGACGGCGATTACGTGGATGAGAAGAACCTCTATAGAACAACATTATTCACTGAAGAGGATGCTGCTAAGGCCCTACCTAAGGCAGTGGCTTGCGCAAATAGGTTGCGCCTAATAGATCATTCAGTTATGGCGGAGCCCGTGGTCGATAGGTTAACCTCAAGCAATGTTGAGGAACTCCTTAAGGGCTTCGACATAATCGTTGACGGAACCGATAACTTCCTAACGAGGTTCTTGATTAACGATTACTCAGTGAAGCATGGCATTCCATGGGTCATGTCGGGTGTTGAGCAATGGTACGGTAACGTATGGTTAATTCATCCTGTAGGCAGTAACCCTTGCCTTAGATGTGTTTTTCCGAAACTGCCTGAGACCGTCGGCAACGCATGCAATATCTTAGGGGTTCTCCCAACAGCAGTTACTATGGCCGCAACAATATCTGCGACATTAGTGATCAAGCATGTCCTGGGTTTAGGGGGTGAGGAAGGTCTTGAGAGGACACTATATACTTTCGACTTAAAGCGTTCAGATTTCTATAAGGTCAGGGTTACGAAGAACCCTAGCTGTGAAGTATGCGTTCATAAGAAATTCAGGTACTTAAGCAATGACTTCAGCCACGAAGTAGCGCAGCCGATCTGCGGAACCAGAGCTGTAGAGATAACCCCACCCCAAAAAATTAGATTGAATCTTAAGGCCTTAGCGAACAAGATCAAGGTAGGTAGGGTCTTGGCTGTCAGTGAATACTCCGTGAAGGTGAAAGTAACCCCAGAGATTTCGGTGGTCGTTTTCAGTAATGGGAGAGCAATAGTTGACGGAATAACTGACGTTGCTAAAGCCTTAACCATATATGAGGCTGTGACAGGCATTAAGCTACGCGACTCATGAATAACGTGCGGTAATCACTTAACGCAGATCTCTACCCTATAGTAGTTACTGAATTTCTTAAGGCTTAATTCCCCGACCCCTGACACGGAGACTAAGTCCCTCAAGTAATTCAAGCACTCCTCAGAATCTAGGAGAACTATCAGGGAATCCCCTTGACTCGCATTCATTAGCTCTTTAGCTACCTGAATAATAGGTTCAGGGCATCCAGAACCCCTTAAATCAATTAATTTTTTACTGCCGTAATCATCCAGCAATTCTTGACCCAGTAATGACTTCCTGTGGCTCTATCCTTAAACTCCTAATCATGCTCTCTAACCTTTCGCTCCCCGCAATCTTTTGGCATAGGGTGCAGACAAGCCTACTAACGCAGTTCCCTTTTTGACTAATGCATCTCGCTAAATCATTAACTATCATCATGAAGCCCTCATTCTTAGATAATGCCTCAACATACCTTGGTCTGCGTCTACCGCTAATGTAGTAATTAATCAGTGCTTGAGAAACCCCTAACACCCTAGCCGCCTGCAATTGGGTGTAATCATACTTCATAATCAATTCCTTAGCAATCAGAATTCTCGCTGCTGGAAGCATGAACTTAACGAAGACCTCGCAGTATGAATACCTTAACCTAACCACCCATGCTAGTTAATAACATAGTTATTTAAAAGCTTAACAGCTAGATCAGTTAGCTTAGAGCCAAAACCTACATAAATCCTTTAACGGGCTTAAAGTATTGGGGTAGGGAATGGTTACTGCAGGCCTCTCTAAAAGCTCAACTATCGAGACCCTCCTAAAGCACTTGAGGAATAACTTTAGTGAGCGGTCAACTGAGGAGTTTATGGAGGGGAGGTTAGCGCCCCTTACATCAGTTAGTTGGGTCTCTGTAGGTGCCCTTAACCGAGGGCTTAAGAAGTCAAACGCTGTGGCTCTCCACACACTTGAAAGGGGTGGCTAATTTATTGGTTATGGCTAAGCCGGTTAGGGGTGTTTTGGTTGCCTGAAGCATCAATAATTAAGGGGAAACTGGATGTTGGGGAAGTGATTGGGGAGATGAGTGAAAACACAGGTAGTGAAGGAGCCATCGTGATGTTCCTAGGGATTGTGAAGGGAGTCGTTGACGGGAAGAAAGTCTTTAAACTTAAGTACGAGGCTTATGAGCCTCTGGCTTCAAGGACATTAAAGAAAATTGTTAGGGAGGAAAGCAAAGGGGTTGGTGAAGTCAGAGTATATCATAGGGTAGGGGTTCTGACTCCAGGAGAACACGCAGTCTATGTTTTCGTTAGGGCCGGCAGTAGGGCTAAGGCATTCGAGACCGCGAGGAAGGTTCTGGAGAGGGTGAAGCACGAGGTACCCATCTATAAGTTAGAGGTTAGGGAGGACGGGGAATTCTGGGTCATTGGGGATAACTCGAGGTATAGGAAAAGGAAATAACAGTAGGTGATTACTGTGAGGATCATGATCAGGTATATAGGTTCCTTAGCCGACTTCTTAGGCCTTCGGGAGGAGGTAATGGAGTTCCAGGAAAGTGAGGTAAGCGTTAAGAAATTGCTGGAGGCTTTAAGAGATGTTAGACCTGGGTTCAGGAAGGCTGAATCACGTCTCCCAATGATTTGGGTTTTCCTTAACGATAAACAAGTTCTTCCGTCAGATAAAGTGAGGGTGAAGAATGGTGACATTATCTTGGTTTCTCCACCCCTCTATGAGGGAGGGTAATTAAGTTTTAGAAAGAATAAAGGCTATCCCGCCAAGAGCTGCTAACGTGGCTCCGTCATCACCGACTCCCACAACCAACCATAAAGGCACGAGACCTAGGATACCCAGACACATTATAGCTAACTTAAGAGCTAGGGCAAGAGCGATCGATGACTTTATTGACTTCATGTACTTTTTCGAGTGCCGTAGTAGCAGGGGTAAGGACTTAATCCCTTTAAGGAGCACTACGTCCCCAATATCTGAGACAGTGCGTAAGCTGCCTATCGCGATCCCGACGTCTGCTTCAGCAATGGCTTCAAGGTCATTGATTCCATCCCCTACGAATCCCACACCATTAAACCTACCTTTGAGCTCACTAACTAACTTTCTCTTGTCTTCGGGCCTCAGCTCACTAAACCATTCTTTAATCCCTAAGTAATTAGCGATCTCCTTAACCCTCCCTGCCCTATCCCCGCTAGCTATTATTATTTGAAGCCCTTCCTTCCTAAGTGACTCAATCACTTCCTTAATACCTTCAGATAGGGCTTCATTTAAGCAAACAGCACCAGCTAAAGCGCCATCGATTACTACGAGAACTTCAGTGTCGTTTGTGTTGCAGAATAAATAATCAGTATCGAAACCTAATTCCTTAATGAACGCTCTTGATCCCAAGTAGACCTTCCTCCCCTCAACTAATGCCTCAAGGCCTTTCCCCACAAATTCTTTAGCTCTTGAAGGGGTTAGGTCACTCAATTTTGCGAGTGCTCTAGATACTGGGTGATCACTTGCTTTAGCTGCTCCACCAGCGTACTTAATCACGTATTCTTCGCTCACGCCCGATAAGGGCTTAATTGACTTAATCCTCATCTCGCCAAGAGTTATTGTGCCTGTTTTATCGATTATCAGCGCCTCCAGACCTCTTGCAGCCTCCAGTACTCTCCCGCCCCTAACAACAACCGATCTCCTAGCTAAGAAAGCAAGCGAGAGGGCTGTTGATGTGCTTGTAGTGATTATGAATGCGCTAGGGCATCCCGCCAGAATAATCGATAGTGCTCTATACGGGTTAATTACTAGTAAGGCCGAAGCAAAGATTGAGAGGACTAATAGTGTGTAAGGCTGAGAAAACTTCTCTATGAATCTCTGCAGGGAGGCTTTCCTTCTTAAGGCCTTCTCTGACTCGGTCACTAATAGTTGAAGGAGCGATTCATTAGGGTTCCTTAAAACCCGGACCTTAATCATCTCATCCCGATTAATGTATCCACTGACTACGGAATCGCCCTTCTTCAGAAGTACTGGCTCAGGCTCTCCAGTCACGTAAGATGTGTTGAAGGTTGATTCACCCTCAATAACTATCCCATCAGCAGGAACCACTTCTCCTGGCTTAACTAGGATCACGTCCCCAACACCTACCTTATTTAACGGTTTCGAAACCAATTCCCCATTAAACAAGACAGTAATTTCCGTCGGTAAGAGCTCCTTAAGACCTGTTAGCTTTCTTCTGGCGTAACGCTCTGACCAAACTTCAATCAGTTCTGAGGCTGAATATAGGGTAAGTATTAGGAAGCCTTCAAAGATTGTGTGAAGGTGCCAAGTAACTAAGGCAGCTGAACCCATGAGTAAGTCAACACTGATTCTTCTCTTTACGTACAACACCATAACGAATCTAGCGAGCAAAATCAATGAGATCGTTAACAAAAAATAATCCAGCAAGTGCGTGTGGAAACCTAAGGAAGAAAGAACTAGTAAGGCTAAACTCACACTACCCACTGAGCTCCAGAATTTAGGCAGCATCACTTGAGTTACCAAGGTAATGAAGCTTCTTTTCTTATATCTTTAACGGGGTTAAACTTAAAATATTTTGGAGGAAGATTTTCGAGGATGCCTTAGATGCTTAAAGTAAGGGTTAAGTACGTCTCTTTGTTGGCCGACCTCACCGGTAAGAGAGAGGAGACCGTAGAAGTTCCTGAAGGTATAACCTTAGAGGAGTTCATTAGGATTATGGGCAGAAAGTACCCACAATTAGGTGAATTAAATAAGAAATACCAAATTATAGGAATAATTAATGACTTAATCACGGACTCCAGCAGGCGCCTGAATCCGGGTGACAAGGTAGTTATTATGCCGCCTGCTTCAGGAGGGTGAATAGGCTTACTTAAAAATCAAATAATGTTCAGAACTATTAAGTAATTTGCTTCCCTAACTTTAACTTCCTTACTCTTTCAGCAAGAATCCACCTACTGATGTAGTCCTTCTCAGGCAATCCCTTAGTGAAGTGCTTCTCAACAAACTCTACTTTATCCCTCGACTTAGGTAGCGGCTGCTCCATGAGGGATAGCGCTATAGTGGCTACAGAATAATTAGGTAATTTCTCCGGCACTTCATCAGGTAAGTCAGTATCTGAGCTAACCACTAGAATACCTTCGGGGTAATGGGTGCTGAACTTTCTCTGCTGAACCACTTTCCCCAGAAGTTCAGAGCCAGCAAGCCAGTACCCTTCACTGAAGTTCGGAAATACCACAATGTCTGGCGCTAAGTTAATATAGGGGCCATCATATACTTCGTTAACCTCATGGACCGCCAACAGTTTCCGGTGTTCCCTCAGAAGGGACTTCACTTTCTCCTTAATTGATGGGTCCTTCAGGTAGATGCCGAAAGTATAGTAATCTGGGAGAAAGGCTTTCGAATTCTCTGGGTCAACATATTTGTGGGCCCTAACCTCCACCCTCCTGCCTAAGATTTTTGAGGACGCGTAAAGGGCTGATCTAGCGGCCCTCGATAAATGAAGTTTCTTTACAAAAGCATACAGAAGCGGATGAACGACGATCTTCTTAGGTGGGTTAACACGCTCCAACCCCTTCTCAGCCGCGTAATCCCCGAATTCATAGATCTTTCTCTCGGGTGTTGATGCAGCTAATCCATTCTTAATTAGTAAGTCATTAATAGAGACCAAATAATCGTACTGCTTAAAGCCGTGGTCAGAAACAATTATCAGGGAAGAATGACTTTCCCTCAGGAGCTTCACGAACTTATCTATTTTCGAGAAGACCTTAGCCTCATCCCGGTCCACGCTCTCTTTCTGAAGGACTTTAGGGCATCTGTGGAGAAGTACGTCCGGAGCGTTCAGAGTGATCC
>JALWQN010000080.1 GCA_027083115.1 Desulfurococcales archaeon | reverse complement strand
GCGGGGGGTGGGATTCGAACCCACGCAGGCCTACGCCATCGGGGCCTCAGCCCGACCCCTTTGACCTTGCTCGGGCACCCCCGCTTCCTGAATCCTTAGGATATTGGGAATAAAAACCTTAAACCCATTATTTTGTAGGGTGTATTCCGTGATTGAGCCCCCTACAGAGGCTGAGGTTGGCATTATAGGTGGTAGTGGCCTTTATGATCCAGGAGTTATTGAGGATCCTGAGGAGTTCAAGGTATATACTCCTTGGGGGTTGCCTTCAGATAATGTTGTCGTTGGGTGGTTAAGTGGTAGGAGGGTGGCCTTCATTCCCAGGCACGGTAGAGGGCATAAGTACCCGCCTCATAGGGTTAACTACAGGGCCAATATTTGGGCGTTGAAATTCATTAAGGTTAGGTGGATTATTGGCGTTAGTGCTGTTGGTTCATTAAGAGATAATTACAGGCCTGGAGATGTCGTTATTCCAGATCAATTCATAGATATGACTAAGAAAAGAGAATACACTTTCTTTGAGGGTCCTGTAGTCGCTCACGTGAGTATGGCCGATCCCTTCTGCCCTACCCTAAGGAAGGTGCTGGCTGACTCTGCGGAGAAGCTAGGTATTAGGCACCACACTAAAGGGACGTACGTATGTATTGAGGGCCCTCGCTTCTCCACAAGAGCGGAGTCCAGGCTTTGGAGGGACGTATTTAAGGCCGACATCATCGGGATGACCTTAGTTCCTGAGGTGAATCTAGCTAGGGAGGCTGGACTTCATTATGCTATACTAGCCCTAATAACCGACTATGATGTTTGGGCAGAAAAACCAGTTACTGCTGAGGAAGTTGCTAAAGTTATGGCTGAGAACGTTGAGAAAGCTAAGAAAATAATAGTTGAGTCTATACCGAATATACCGAGCAAGGAAGTTAGGGTTGATGATGGTTGCGAGGAAAGCCTGAAGAACGCACTGGTTTAAGCAATTACTTAAGCCAGGTTCGTGAATTCCTTAATCACATAGATTCTTTTGAGAGAGTAGGGGCTGAATTAATGGAGTTCCTTAACGATCATGGAGGCGCTTACTTCACGTACTCAGGGCCTTACGTTTCTCCAGCGCAGCATGCATCACTAACCTACTCTTCCTTAACAGGTAGGTGGAGGAGTTGGGTTCATCCTCAGGAACTCATGTACTATATAGCCCCCTACGATGAAGGGGGGGAGAAGGCAGTAATTATTTATTCTCCTAAGGAAGGAGCAAATACGTTGAATCTCTTAACTGACCAATTAACTTGGACAGGTCATAAGCTATTCGTGGTTAATGAAGGGAAACTTCCTGAGGAGTTAGCACATAAGCTAAGGGATGAGAGGGTCGTTGAGGTTGAGGAAGGGAGGTGGTTGCTAACAACACACATCATAAATGCTTATTCGGGTAGTCTAGACCCGAAAGCAAACAGGCATAGGGCAGAGAGAGTCCTTAATGAATTAAAGACTCTCGCGTCAGTTATTGATGACCTCCTGAAGACATACGAAGGTAGGTTGAAGGAGCTGAAGGGGTTCATGAGGTCAGGCCAAGTACATTTTACCAGCACTCCATCAATGAATGCAGTAATGGAGGACCTAGTTAATGGTTTAGTTAGGGAGGGAATTAAGGCAGCGAAAGTAACACCTGAGGAAGCAAGGCTTCTTAAGGGTGGTAAGCTAATTGTTTTCTCAACTGATGTGGAGGAATTCTCTATGAAGCCTGTGAAAGCACTTAAGTTACTTAAGAACATAGATGTTTTCGAGTTCAGAATAAGGACAGACCCTATTACTGCGCCAATCTACGGATTAATTCTTTCAGGAGCGGCCAAATATTTTGAGGTGTAGTTCCTTGAGATCAATATTCATTATGGGTTCTTCAGGGAGGGTCGGTTATGAATTAACTAAGCATTACTTAAGCAAGCAATACTTAGTGATTGCTCAATGCTTCAGCAACTGCATTAAGTTAAGGCCTCTGAGAGAATCCTATGAGAACTTACGTGTTTTGAGGCATGACTTCCTAAAGTCAGGAATTAACGATTTATTGAGTCAATTAAAGGGATTAGGTCAGAAACTTGATGCGGCAATAATCATTCATCCCTTATTTCATCAATCTAAGAACTTATTGAGTAAGCCCGTAAAGGAGGTAGAGAAAGAAATCAGTGAGGTAATAAGGGCTAATTTAGTGGCTCCCTTAACACTAATTTACGGTCTTGCCTCACTCATGAAGGAGGGGGGTTCCATAATGTTGCTTACTGATTTACTTCCTTACAGAGGGCTAAATATCTACCCCACCCTGAAGCCATCCCTTATTCAATTGGCTTCCTCAGCAGCCCTCCAAGCAGTTATTTCGGAAGCGCCTAAAGAAATGCCTGAAGGAATAAAGTATTTTGGTGTGGCTGCAGGATGGCTAAGCGTTCATGGCTTAAGAGAGAAGGATCTTAAGGCCATAACCGATACGGTTCCTCTGGGAAGGGCTGGCACAATCGATGAGTTAGCTAACTTACTTGATTTCCTTATTGAGGAAGCCCCTCACTACTTGACGGGAAGCATAATTAGGTTTTCAGGAGGGCTCTAGACAAATTCGGGGGTCAGGCGCGGGTTCATAGATCATTGAGTCACCCCTTGTAAGCCACATCATCCCTTCAATCCATTAGAAAATAACCTAATTAGCTTCATAAGTACTTAGGGTTTGAGGAATGCAGTAATTGATTGAATTAACTAGTGGTGTCGAAATCGTTGCTGAGTTGCCGGCGATTTACTTAAGGAAACATAAGGCATTAATTATTGCTGACACACACTTAGGGTTCGAGGAGGAAATGGCCTCTAAGGGTGTGCTTATACCCCCCTTCCAGCTGGATAGAGTTATGAAGGTTGTGAAGGAAGCACTGAACTTAGTTGATCCCGAGCTTTTCGTTATTGCTGGGGATCTTAAACACAAATTCAATGAGTTAGGGAGGATCGAAAGGAGGGAAATAGCTGAACTCCTTACTTACTTACTCCCTAGGGTCGGTGATGTCGTGGTTATTAGAGGAAACCACGATAATTACTTAGCTTACATGACTAAGAAATTCCCTTTCAGGATAGTTGATCACCTGAGATTAGGTAATTACCTCGTAGTTCACGGGCATAAGCCCATACCTGAAGACATTGGTGGTTGGGATACGCTCATCTTCGGTCACGAGCACCCAAGCATCACTGTGAGGGACTCAATAGGTTCGTTAGGTAAATTCCCTTGCTTCCTTAAAGGGAAACTAAATAACGGTAAGACATTCATTACGTTACCTGCTGTAGGCGCCTACCAAACAGGCTCCAGAGTTTCCTTAAGTAAGGAGGGTTACTTATCCCCAATACTTAAGGAGAGCGCCATACTTGAGGAAGTTGTTCCGGTAATCATTGATGAGGAAGTTGGGGTTCTTGAGCTACCTCCACTCTCCCTGATATCAGACATTATTTAAAAACCCCATCAACCCCTTTAAAAGGGGGTTTAAGTGGAGATTAAACCAATCACCAAAATAGAGAATATTGTTGCTACCGTCACGCTCGATCAAACACTAGATCTTAACGCCATAGCACGATCTGTTCCTAATATAGAGTACGACCCTGAGGAATTCCCTGGATTGATTCTAAGGTTAGATAAACCCAGACTTACTTCACTAGTATTTAATTCAGGTAAGATGGTAGTTACTGGGGCTAAGAGCACCGACCAACTCATCAAGGGCTTCAAAAAAATAATAAGGACTTTCGTCAGGTATGGCATAGTTATTGTTGGTAAACCAAAGATCCAGATCCAGAACATTGTTGCTTCGGCCAACCTTAATGTGGAAGTAGATCTGGAGAAGGCAGCTTACCTACTGCCTAACACTATGTACGAGCCCGAGCAATTCCCTGGTCTCATACACAGGAGCGATGACCCTAAAGTAGTTATTCTTTTATTCAGTAGCGGTAAGATGGTGATTACGGGAGCAAAGAGCGAGGAAGACGTTGAGAGGGCGGTGAAAAATATCTATAAGAAGCTCGAGGAGCTGGATTGCATAAGACAGTATAGTGCGGGAATGGAGGAAACAATGCTTTAAGCCCTCCAATCAATTCATTTTTACTTACTTAATTCAGTGCAGAACAAACTACAACAACTTACACAATTATTGGATTCCTATCAGAGTGAACTGTGGTCTTCATCCCAATCTAGAGGTCTAAGGCTGCCCACATCATCATCTGATTTAATCACACTATTAACCTATTTAAGGTATTTTTCCTCGGCTTTCTCCAAGATTTTTTTCTTAATCATTAGCACAACACCAAGAACCCCCGATGAAGCCCCACCTAAAGAAAGAAACAGGCCAACATAAGTCAAGTACGAGTAAGGATTCACGACTTCATAAACTGTGTAGTTATATATTAACTGTATCTTGCCCGCGCTTTCTGGAAACATATTTAGGTTTAATTGAAATACTTCCACCCCAGAACTCTTGAGCTCAATAACTTTTCCGCAGGATAAAGGATACTTTTTTTGGGTCGTGACCTCCGAAATACTGCCTTCAATGCCTGAGCATTCTTTACCCTCAAGACTTAAACTCAAGTAGGTTATGTATTGCTTGAAAGATATCATTAAGTTAACCGGGTTTTTCTGAGGTATTCTGAAGGAGCCGTTAGTTAAGAGCAACTTAT
>JALWQN010000079.1 GCA_027083115.1 Desulfurococcales archaeon | reverse complement strand
CCTTCAGTAACAAGTACTTTAGCCACATCACCTAAGTCGGCCCTGATGTTGTAGGCCCTCTCAATTACTGGTCTGAAGGACTGAGATCCTGCGTAAGCTATTGCTAGGGCGTCAAGGATTGTTGCGTCACCAACACCTAACCTAAGCCTTCCCTCAACGAACCTAACTAAGTACCTTGACTCAAGAGGTGTTGCATCAGCAAGCAATCCGGCAATCAGGTTTATTTTTACGTCCCTGCTTCCTTCCCCTGAAGCCGTCGCCACCCTAGTTAGGACTTGGTAAGCCCTCTCAACAGTTAGCTTCTCTTTCTGGGTTGATGTACCCAAGAACTTAGCGAGTCCTACGCCCCCTGAGGATTCCTTAGCTGTCTTAAGTTGTTCTGCAGCCCTACCTAAATCCCCGAGTTCCTTATATAGCCTCTCAACCTCTGCCTCCCTCGAATGGGTTGCTTTAGCAATGGCCTTAATGAGGAACTTCTCTCCAACGCCTAATTCAGGCAGGCCCTTCCAATCAGGCCATAGTCTGCCCTGAATCAGGTAGACGACCTTATCTATTAGGTCTGAGGGGGTTTTCTTAAGGAGCTCAACAAGGATAGCGGTCATCTGTGTCCTGCTACTTATGTTTTCTAACTTATTGAACGCCTCAACAAGAACAGTTAAATCCATTAATGCCCCCTCTAATAATTAACTTCACGTGAACTAAATTAATATTTACTGACGAACTAATCCCTACCTCCAACATAAATCATTACCATTATTAACTAGTTAGTGGAGTGATACGTTGTGAGGGATTGATGGAGTTCGTTGTTGACTCGATGCTGGGTGACATAGCTAGGTGGTTAAGGATGTTGGGTCAAGACACCCTTTACTCAAGTAAGTTCGAGGACTGGAGGATACTTAAGATCGCCGAGAAGGAAGGGAGGATCATAGTTACTAGGGATAGGGGTTTATTCGCTAGAGCGAAGAAAAAAGGCCTTAAGGTTGTGTTGGTTGAGTTAGGCAGGGTTGAGGAACAGATAGCTGAGGTCGCTTTGAGGACAGGCATGGAGCTGAGTTTCGACCCAAATAAAACAAGGTGCCCTTACTGCAACACAAGGTTAGTTAAGTTAAGTAAGGCTGAAGCCCTAAGCTTGCTTCCCGCAAAGGTTGTTTCCGCATACGATGAGTTCTGGAGGTGCCCTAAGTGCGGGAGGATATACTGGCAAGGAAGTCACTGGAGAACGATTAACGAGGTTCTTAAGAGAGCTAACGCAATAATTAAGTTGAGGGGGTTCAGTAAATGAGTTACGTGGATCCTGAAGAAGTTACTCTTGAGGAAGGCAAGTTTCTGGTGGGGCTAGCTAGGGAAGCAATAAGGACTTTCTTAACTGAGAAGAAATTAGTTAGTCCACCTAAAGACTCACCCCAGAAGCTTAAGGGTCCGGGAGCTTCCTTCGTCACTATTTTGACCTTAAGCGGAAGGAAGGAGGAATTAAGGGGATGCATAGGGTACACTAGACCCATAGAGCCCTTAGTTCATAACGTGATTCACGCGGCTATTGCTGCAGCAACCCAAGACCCGCGTTTCCCTCCAATGAAGCCCTACGAACTAAGTAACTGCGTTATTGAGGTCTCCGTCCTCTCCCCTCCAGAACCATTGAGTGGCTCGGGTAAGTCATTACTTAAGCAGTTCCTGATAGGTAGGGACGGCTTAGTTATTAAGGAAGGATTCTATACTGGCTTGCTTCTGCCTGAAGTGCCTGTTGAGTACTGCTGGGATGAGGAAACGTTCCTGTCGGAAACCTGCATTAAGGCAGGCCTAGACCCAGGCTGCTGGCTTAGGGAGAGCGTCAACGTATACAGGTTTAGGTCTAAGGCATTTAAGGAGAGAAGTCCTGGAGGGGAGGTGTATGTGCGTAACCTCCATGAAGAGTACTTAAGTAAGTGCTCGGTTTAGTTCCTCGCACACCCAAACTTTTAAAAGCTTACTTTCTAGGCAGGTTAGTTTAGGGTAGGGTATGGGTAAGGTTAGATTAATAAGTTGGTCTGGCGGCGGAGTAGATGACATAAGGAGGCTTGTCCTCCTAGCGGTTAAGACATCCGCAGGTAAGGTTAAGGTTAAGGGAGTTGATTATTACTTAAGGGATTACCCTAAAGATAAGCTCAGCCAGTGGATTAAGGCAGCCTTAGGTTTTCCTTCAGTTCTTGAGCACATTACCTTCACGTTCATGATTGAGGACGTATCTAGGGTCCTTTCTCACCAGTTAGTGCGTCATAGGTTAGCCTCCTACACTCAGGAGTCACAGAGGTATTCAGCGGCGGAAGGGAGTTACGTGGTACCTAATTCGGTAATTAAGGCCGGCTTCAGGAAGAGGTTTGAGGAGTTAGCTGATAAGGCAAGAGACCTTTATGAGGAAATGATTCGTGCTGGAGTTCCTTACGAGGACGCCAGATTCATACTTCCCCAAGCAATCAAAACAAGGTTGCTGATGACCCTGAACCTCAGGGAACTTATACACATATCTTGCTTGAGAGGGTCTACGGCAGCCCAGTGGGAGATTAGGGAGTTAATTAAGGGAATGATTGGGGAGGCATCTAAAGTCATTCCTGAAATGCCTGAATTAGTTAATGAAGGATGCAGGAGGGGTATCTGATGATACTCTCAGATTTCGACTTAATGAACTACATAAGGTCAGGAAGGTTAGTTATCGATCCCTTCACTCCCCTAATAGTGAGGGAGAACGGGATTGACTTAAGGCTTGGGGGAGAGATAGCTAGATTAAGGAAAACTGGTGAGGTTCTCGACACAGGTGATGAATCCCTCGACCTCAGCGCATACTACGTTATCGAGGCAGGGGATGAGTTCGTTATTGAGCCGCATGAGAAGCTCTTACTAACGACTTACGAGAGAGTTAAGCTCCCTTCCGACGTGATGGCTTTCGTTGAGTTAAGAAGTTCTTTCGCTAGGTTAGGACTCTCGATGCCCCCAACAATTATTGATGCCGGCTTCGACGGAAACATAACTCTTGAGGTAGAGGGCTCTTCCTTCCCCATAAAGCTACATAAGGGTCAAAGATTCGCACACATAATTTTCGCTAAGACCCTGAACCCTGTTGAGAGACCCTATCAGGGAAGGTACCAGGGTCAGAAGGGAGTCACCCTACCTAAACTGAGGGGGCTTAAGTAAAGCGTCAGTGGGCTCCTAAGTCTTCACTGAATATCAGTGACCGCCACAGACATCATCCGCTAATTAGGATTTACTAAGCAATCTTCTTAACGTTTCTCTCTTCCTTAGCCCTCAACTCATCCTCAAAGCTCTTCCTAACTCTCTCGAAAGCATCCGATAGAGCATTAGGATCTAGCTCCTCAATCAGTCGCCTGAAGAACCTGACGGCACATCCCTTACTATGGAAAGGATATTTCCTACCCTTAACAACAAGCACCACACCCTGACCCTTCGGGAATTTCTTACCGCAAACAATACAGACATACTTATCCCTCATCTAAGCACCCCAACCATTAACTCCCTCAATCCATAAAAATACAAGCTTCGTCCCTAATTAGGGCAGCCTAACGAGCTAATCATGATACGTGAACTTTATTTGCTTTATTGCTTTAAAAACATAAAATTTTTAAGCAATAATTCGTTAGGCAAACAATTATTTATGCCTTTCAATTTATTGTTAGGTTAAACCTTCACTCTTATTTGCTCTAATAACGAATAATTCCTTAAGCGCGGTGAGTGAGGGATGCTATCTGAAGTGAGGCGTGAAGACATATTTACTAAGTTGCTGGAGGAGTTAGGTTATACTCCCTTCCCGCATCAACTAATAGCTTATGAGGCTGTTGCGAGTGGATACAATACTGTCATTACTTCGCCGACAGGCTCAGGAAAGACTGAGGCAGCTGTCCTCCCTATTCTATCCGAACTAATAATGGCTCCAGAAAAGTACGAGCCAGTGACGGTCCTATACATTACTCCACTAAGGGCCTTAATTAACGACTTAATGCGCCGGCTTAAGACAGTGTTTGAGCCCTACGGGTTCTCAGTAGCTAGGAAGCACGGGGATGTCTCACTGAAGGAACGGAAGGAGAGGATGAAGCACGCACCAACAGTGCTGATAACTACTCCAGAGAGCCTGGAGATAGATATGGATATGTCCCCTAAGTTCTGGAAGCACTTAAGGAACGTTAGGTGGGTGATTATTGATGAGCTCCATGAGATAAGCTCAAGCAAGAGAGGGCTTCAGCTGGCTATACTTCTTGAAAGACTGAGGAGAATGGCTGGTGACTTCCAAGTTATTGGGTTATCAGCAACAGTATCTAACCCGCTTAAGGTACTCAAGCCCTTCTTAGGTTCATCGAGCCGGGGCACTAAAGCCGTATCTGCTAGAGGAAAGAAGTACTCCATTAAGGTGATGAGGACTGATGACTTAATGCGTGCTCTTGATGAGTTAGTTAGTGACGGAAGCAAGACCCTAGTATTCGTTAACTCTAGGAGATTAGCTGAGAGGCTTCTGGAGGGCTTAAGCAATGACTTATCAAGTAAGGCCGCAGTACATCACTCATCAATATCTGGGGAAGTTAAGGAGGGTGTTGAGTCACTATTCCGTAAAGGAGATATCAAGGTAGTTATAGCTACCAAAACCCTTGAGTTAGGTATTGATGTTGGAGATATAGACAGAGTGATTCATGTCGGCTCACCCACTTC
>JALWQN010000078.1 GCA_027083115.1 Desulfurococcales archaeon | reverse complement strand
TTGAAGGTATTATTGAGGTTAGGGAGGAGTTTGCTGAAGGGTTAAGAGGAATTGATGGTTTCTCGCACCTAATAGTTATTGCGTGGTTCCATAAGGCAGTACCTTGGCATAAGAAGGTTCTTAAGGTAAAACCTAGGAGGCTACTAGGGTATGGTTTCAGACTGGATGAATTGCCTTTAATTGGCGTTTTTGCTTCAGACTCACCTGATAGACCTAATCCGATAGGGATTGACGTAGTTAAGTTCCTTCATAGGGATGGACATAAGCTTTATGTTAAGGGTCTAGACCTATTTAATGAAACTCCAGTTCTAGATATTAAACCCTTAACGAAAGAATATATTCCTGACGGAAAGATACTTACACCAGAATGGTATCAGGAAATAGAGAAGTTATCTTTAAAGAGGTTGGGTAAAATTATTAGATTATAATTAAATAAAATTTTGAGACATACAATACTTAATTAATGAATCATTTTTATTAGATCAAGTAAGGAATAACATTTTTAAACCAGAACAATTAGTTATGGAAGGTAATTCATGTTGAGTGATGAGAACCAGCAAGTTAAGGCATACCTGCTTGCAGTAATTGAAATAGGTAAAGATCACGATGTTGCCGAAAAAATAAAGGGATTAGATAATACCGCAAAAATTAATGTGGACTTAGTGTTTGGGGAGTATGATCTGGTTGCCGTAATAGAGACTGAATCCATAAGGAAGCTTGACAGGCTGGTCACTCAGGTCAGGAGACTAGACGGTGTACTTAAGACCGTAACGTTAGTTGCTTCTTAGTTTACCCAGAATCTTGTGTTAGGCTTCGGCAAAGACCTCTCTTAATATACGAACCTGGTCTTAGTTAAGCAACGATTGCTTCAATTAACAAACTTAAGTAATTAGGCAACTTATTTCCTAATGGTGCTTACGGTTGCGTGAATATAGTAAGAAAGAGATGGAAGAAAAGGTGGCGAATATGGTTAGGGAATTTCTCGAAATTATTGGTGAGAAACCGGATAGAGAGGGATTAAGGGAGACTCCTGCAAGAGTTGCTAGAATGTGGGTCAATGAATTAATCTCTGGGTATTTCGATGATCCTAACAGGTATGTGAAGAAATTCCCGGTGAATGGTAAGGAGTTGAAGCATAAGGATATTGTTATAGTTCGTGATATACCTGTTAGGTCAATCTGTGAGCATCATCTCCTCCCTTTTTATGGATATGCCCATATAGCATATATTCCCTCGGTGGAGGTTCTTGGCTTCAGTAAGTTTGCTCGCATAATTGAGGTCTTTGCTAAGAGACTCCAGATACAGGAAAGACTCACGGAGGAGGTGGCTGATTACTTGAACTCGTTGCTTAAACCTTCAGGGCTTTTGATGGTTATTGAAGCAATACATACTTGTGCCCTAGTTAGAGGTGTTGAAGAACCTATGCATATGGTTACTATGGCATCAAGAGGAATATTCGAGACTGATGAAGCATTAAGGCGAGAGACCTTAACAGTAATTATGGGTCAAGGCATGATGGAGTCAGGAACTCTTAGGGGAGTTTAATTTTTAAGTGATTCAATTATCTAGTAAAGGGTGTTAAGTTAAATGCTTAAACAAGCCCTAATCTCATTACTTACACTAGCATTAATTATTGGATTATTAGGTAGCTCCCTAGCTCTAGCAGCAAGTAATGCTTCACAAATAATTGAAGGAACCGGTGTGGGGGAGGTGTTAAGCAAGATGTTAACTAACACTAAAGTATTGGTTGCAGTAACAATACAGTTCCTTCTCGGGCTGGGTTTAGGTTACTATTCTGCTAAAGTCCTCAAGTACGTTCTTGCATTAATAGCTATAGTCATCATTGGTGCGGTTCTCTCGGTATGGAGCATTGGCGGAAGTGTTGATGAGTTCGTCAGTAAATTAGGTACTCAAGCTCAATATGCCTTACCCCTAGTAAAGAGCTTTATGGCAACACTGGGTATACTGACGGTCGGCCCAATAACTGTTGGCTTCCTTCTCGGCCTACTGATAGCTTTCATGAGGAAGTAAGGTTATTCTTTATGGCCTTTAGGAAAGCCCTAAATAAGTCGTCGCTATAAGCAATAAAACCAACCTCCCTAAGTTTTTCTGATTTATCCAGGTAATCAAGAACTATCTTAGTCATTACTTCAGCAGCCGCTTCAGGCTTAACACCACCTATTCCAGTACCCATGCCTGGAAACAGTATCGAGGTAATTCCTGTTGCTTCAGCTGCTTTAAGTGCTGCCTCGGTAGCCGCCTTAACCTTCATTAAGGAAGTTCTCATTGCAGGATTTTCCATGGTTGGTGCATGAATCACATACTTAACCCCTAATCTGCCTGCCTTAGTCACTACAGCCTCACCGACAGGTAGGGGGGCATGCTTTCTTGCCTCGGCCTCTATTTCTTCTCCCCCAACCCTCTTAATAGCACCGGCAACACCACCACCCATTAATAATAAGGAATTAGCCGGGTTCACTATTGCCTCGAAGCCAATGGCCTTAGTTATATCCCCCTTAAGTACCCTAATGCGTTTTCTGTTCCTGAGCTCAAAAATAAGGGTCTTCACAGATAACACCCAATATTTTATTTTAGCTCCTGCAAACAAATAATTATTTAGTACTTTCTTAACTTGAGGATATGGTATCTCAGATGGATACTCTAAAGCTACTGACTCAATTGGTGAGGACTCCCAGCATATCTGGTCAGGAAGAAACTATAGCTGGAAAAATTAAGGACTATCTCTCAGCTGCAGGAGTAGATAGAGCATGGATTGATAATGTAGGTAATGTAGTGGCTAAGGTTTCAGGTGGTGGTGGAGGAATCCTACTATTGGAGGGTCATATGGACACTGTTGGGGTGGGAGACCTAAGTTCTTGGCATGTTGATCCTTTCTCAGCAAAGATTATTGATAAGAAACTTTATGGTAGAGGAGCTGCCGACATGAAGGGAGGGATAGCTTCGCAAATAACTGCAGTAAGCAAGGTAAGGGAGCTAGATATAGATGTCTATATAATATACACAGTTCTGGAGGAGGAGAGTGAGGGCATTGCTTTCAGGTATGGCTTGAACGAAGCCCTAAGGGATAAGTTGCCTAACTCGGTTGTAACTGGTGAAGCAACCCAACTAAATTTAGGGTTGGGCCATAGAGGAAGGGCTGTTATTAAGGTATATCTTCATGGGGTGACCTCCCATGCTGCCCTTCCGAACGAAGGGATCAATTCGTTAGTGGCCTCGGCCAAGCTGGTAAATAAAGTAGGTGAGAAAGTAGGGAACTTACCAAGTAACTCGTTACTTGGTGGTGAAACCCTAGTTCCTACAGAAATAGAGTGCTCTCCTAAAGGACTACCTCAAACACCAGACTTGTGTGTGGTTACTTTCGATTATAGGGCTCTGCCAGGCAGAGACTTGCCCGAAATGATGTTGGTGATTGAGGACGTGCTTAAGGAATTGCTAGGAAGTAAAGAATGCGTTAGTTATCACGCTGAAGTATCGAAAATTAGGTTTAAGAGCTGGAGAGGCTTTATTAGTGAGGTAGAGCAATTCTTTCCTGGCTGGATAAATAATTCTGAAGCAACAATTAAGGAGTTACTAAGTTCTTTGAGGCCAGTATATAATTATGCCTCAAGATATTACTGGAGGTTTGGAACCGACCTTACCTACACTTCAGGAATATTAGGGCTTCCAGGATATGGATTAGGGCCGGGGAGCGAGAGAGTAGCCCACACGCCTGACGAATATGTGGGGATTGATGAAGTAGTTAAGGCTGTTGATGAGTACGTTGCCTTAATTAAGGTATTTAATAAAGTACTACCTAAGGGTTTTGGGAGGAAGTGAACCCTTTATTTTAGCCTGATTAGGGCATACATTCCCGAAGTGAATGGGGTTAGAAGAATAAGGAGAGCAACTAAGTTCATAGTCGCTAAGGATGCGATAATTCCGATCCCCGACACCAACGATATTAATAGTGGAATCCGGTCTTTCTCAAGGGTTTCTTCGGCTCCTCCCTTAGGCGTTATCCTATACGAGAGCTTTATCTTAAGGAGGCCAAGCATTGAATAAATTCCTATTACTGGGAATAAAACACCATATGTTGCTGCAGCTCTTCCTATCTGAACTAAAGTGGCTTTCTTCGTGGCCTCCTTAACTAACTTCCCTATATTTAGGTGTAATGCAGCATACACTAAGATAAGGCTCTCAGCAATTCCTGCAGAGAAAAGAACTGATAGGCTATGGAGTGTGTGGAATACTCCCCAACCAGGCTCAAGGAAGGCAGCTGCTAGAGCAATTATTGCTGCTAAGGTATACGGTATGGATACAGCCGGCTGAAGTATATACATCAGCATCTCTAACTTCACCTTCAGGCTTAAAGGGGACTTCAGTATTTTTTTGTAGGTTCTCGAGAAAATTTCCGATGTGCCATAAGCCCACCTACTTTGTTGAATACGAAAGGACTTTAGCCTTGAAGGAACTAGTACCTCAGTCTCGCCTTCAGGTAGTAAATCAGGAAAATAGTTCTTAGCTGCTAATTTAGTACCCAACCATATATCGTCCTGAATTATGTTTGGCCCCCAATAACCTACCTCCTCCAATACATCCTTCCTTATTACGGTACCAGAACCTAAAGGGAAAATGAAGAAGCCTGCCGCCCACCTTAACTTATATAGAAGGAACGAGGTGGTGTCAGTATTGAACTCGACAGCCTCAGACAGTCTTGTGTTTATGTGTGAGTACCCC
>JALWQN010000077.1 GCA_027083115.1 Desulfurococcales archaeon | reverse complement strand
TACCCTGAAGCTTCTTCCGTCGAACAAGAGTATTATACCCATGTCTTCAGGAAAGCTTAACTCACTTATTTTCTTATTAACTGTCTTATCGGTCTCTGAGAGCGTAATAGCGTATATATTAAAGTCCCTGAACTTACCCAATAATTTAGCTTTACCTAAAGCGCTCAAATAGGATCTCACCATGTCTGCAATAACTGAGGAATGAGATATTGGTACGCCTAGCTGAAGCTTCATGATGAGTTCAGCGACGTTAGGGTTCTTAACGCGGGCTAACCTGAACGGGACCTTATAAAGTTTAGCTACTGTGAGGGTGAAAACATTCACCTCATCCTTATCCGTAAGTGCTAAAAGAGCATCAAATTCGGACATAGATATGTTTTCACTATATACTGAGACATCGGTGGCGTCCTTATTTATTACTAGAACATCGTATTGGCTGCTTAGTTCAGAACACTTTTCTGGGTCTTTCTCAATAATTACTGCCTGGTTCTTCTTCAGGTTAAGGTAATTCAGCAGTTGCTGAGTAACTACTCCGCCACCAATAATCAGTATCTTCATAACTCTTAACCACCTAAAACTTAGTGCATTAGTTATTTAATGTTTTATTTATGTGGGTCACTGATGAGTTAATTCAATCGTTCTTTTGCCGAAAATCAGCGCAAACAGCAGAAGCACGTGAAGGTACTCTATCCTCCCGAGAAGCATGTCAGTGATTATGACGGACTTCGTTAAGTCTGGGGCATGAATGGATACGACGCCAGCGCTTAAGCCAACGCAGCTAGCTGCTGAGGTTGTTTCGAAAAGGGAATTTATGAAGGAGAAGCCAGTGCCTGAAACAATTATTGCGGAAAGAAAAATTACTGAAGCGTGAAATACGAAGAAAAGGAGGGCTGCTGAGATATCTGCCTCACTCACTTTCCTTCCTGCCACAGAAATCTCTCTAACCATGGATGATGGCGAAATTAATGATTGGGTGTAGTGCTTAATTTTCTTCATTATGAGCATTAAGCGAAAGCTCTTGATCCCTCCAGCAGTCGAGAAGGTCATGGCGCCAATAAACATTCCTAAGGTTATTATGGCTTTAGTAGTTCCTGATAACGCACTGATTGAACCTATGCTGAAGCCTGTTGTCGTCATGCCGGATATTGTGTTAAAGAATCCCAGCTCTAACGACTTAATTATGTTGTGAACGTTCTCTACCGAATAATATGATATTGAGGTTGCTAGGGAGATCACAACAAGTGAATAAATATAGTACTTTAGCTCCTCAGATCTCATGAGTTCACCTATTCTTCCAGTAAATAGCTTATGTAGATCCAGGAAATTCATTCCGCCAAGAACCATGAAAACGATGACAGGATAGTAGGTTAGGGGAGAATGCCTGAATATGTAGTTATAGCCGGTATCGTATGTCGACATACCACCTGTTGCTACAGTAGTCATTACGTGGTTTATTGCATCAAAGAAGGACATGCCTGTTATGACGTAGAAGAATGTTCCTAGCAACGTTAGAACTAAGTAAATAGCTATTAGCCTTAAGGCTGTTCTGTAGAATGTTGATTCGATTTTTAGGGGTCTCTCAACACCATAGAGAGTTCTAGCTAAGCTATAGAAGTAAGGTATAAGGACCATAGCGAAAACAACGAAACCAAGTTCCCCGGTCCACTGCATTAAGGACCTCCAGAACAGTATGGAGTGCTTTAGGGTTGAGGGTGTCAATACGGTAAATCCTGTTCCAGTGAACCCACTTACTGACTCAAATAATGCATCAATATACCTAATCCTTAACTCAAGCATTAGGGGGAAGGCAGCATCAACAGGTATTATAACCCAACCCAATCCTGCAGTAACTAACGCCTCAAGAGTTGATAATGATGTGCCCTCAATAAGCGAAGAAAGTAACCCCAGGCCTATATTCAATAAACCCGCAAGAAAGAAGTACTCGCTGAATGGTTCACCGTAAGCAATATCTATTAATGGAACAATAAGCATCAAGACTCCAAGCACAAGTAGAAGGCTACCTACGGCCTTCAGGATGCTAAGCATCCTCACTGAAAATCACACCCTCTACTAAGGATTAGCCATAATCTTTTAACGTTAACTTATTATTGATTAGAGAAATTAAACGCTTATTATGTATTATGTATTGATTGGCGTATTTCGTTCATGAACTCATCAAGTGAAGGAAACTTTCTGTTATCGGTTATTTTTTTGCATAGTATGCAAAGAACATCCCCAACCTCCAGCTCATTATTAATTAGTTCATCTGCATACTTCTTTATCAGTGGGTAGAGCTTATCATCATTAAGGAACGTAGTTATTAGTCTCTCATCCGATCTTCTTGCTGTCAGGTAATTTGATACGGCAGCTGGAGTAACTCCGAGAACCTTACTTGCTTGATAGATTGAGTAACCGTACTCCTTTATTAATATGTTTGCTAAACAAGCCCTTAATAACGGAAGCAATTCCTTCACTATTACTTCACACGGTGGTCTCTTCACTGTAGCTTCCCGTTTATATTTTCTTCATTAGTTAATATAGCTTTAACTCAGTTAAAGAAATCATCTACCTTCGTTAATCACTCTTTCTACACATTTCTTAACGCATTCATGGAATGAATCTCCTGAGTATCCAGCCTCAGCACACTCGTCTCTACAGGCCCTCACCGGATGGGTTTTTACGTACTCATTGCTCAAAATAGGTCCTCAATTAATTCTTGCGTAAGTGGTTATCAACTTATTTACTCCAGTTAAAAACTAATATCAGACGCTTATCAGTCATGAGGTGATAATGAATGAAGTATATGATTAGAGCCAGGATTGAGGTTGATGGCTTAGTGGATAAGCCAGACATTATTGGGGCAGTGTTCGGGCAGACTGAAGGCCTATTCGGCCCCGATTTCGATTTAAGGGAGCTTCAGGATAAGGGAAGGATAGGTAGGATTTCCGTTGACCTGAAGCACCATGGTGGTAAGTCAGTGGGTGAAATACTGCTGCCTTCCAACCTCGATAAGGCAGAAACTGCCTTAATTGCTGCGATGCTTGAGTTTGTGGATAAGGTCGGCCCGTTTAACGCACGCATAAGGGTAACTGACATAATTGATTTGAGGCAGGAGAAAATAAGGAAAATAGCTGAGAGAGCTAAGGATTTACTTAGGAAGTGGTTTAAGGAAAAAGGTGTTGACGTAAGGGAGATCCTTTACGATATTGAGAGTTCTGTTAAGGTAGGGGAGGTAATTCAGTATGGTCCTGAAGGATTAGTTGCCGGGCCAGAGATCGAGAAGTCCGACACCTTAATAATTGTTGAGGGTAGGGCCGATGTAATTAATTTGCTAAGGTATGGATACAAGAATGCAATAGCTATTGAGGGTGCTAAAGGAAAAATACCTGACTCAGTAATTCAGTTAAGTAAGAGAAAGAAGAGAGTTATTGCTTTCCTTGATGGAGATCATGCTGGCGACTTAATTCTTAAGGAGTTATTGCGTGTAGCTAAGGTGGATTATGTTGCAAGGGCCCCGCCAGGGCGTGAGGTTGAGGAGCTTACAGGCAAGGAAATAATGAAGGCATTAAAGAATGCTGTTCCAGTGAAGGAATTAGCTCAGCAACCTACACCGCAAGCCAAGGAAGCTAAAGTAACAATGCCTGAGGCAGGAATTACTCCTCAAGCCCAATATGTTGAGGCCCTAAAGATCCCTTCAGAAGTTCTTGAGTCAATAAGTAATCTGAGGGGAACTCTGGAGGCAGTAGTCTATGATGAGGTCTGGAAACCTATAGATAAGGTACCCGTAAGAGATGTTGTTGATTACATACTTAGCAGTAATGAGAAAATTAATGCAGTAATTATGGACGGAATAATAACTCAGAGGGTTGTTGATGCAGCAGCAGTTAAGGGAATTAAGGCCATTATCGGAGCGAGAATAGCTTCAATAACTAAGAAACCAGCCAACACAGTTATGTTGACGTTTGATGACTTAGTTCAGTAATTTAGCCCTTTTTGCTTGCTGAAAAATAATCCATTAATGTTTTCTTTGCTTTGCCCGCCGCCTCAAGCTGCTTTTCGGTAACCCCAAAGTATGAGAGGATCCTTAAGGCAGCAGGAATTATTTGGTGCTTAACATAGTAATCTACATCGATATTGTCAATCTTCAGCATCATGAATGGATAGGCCCTACCTGAAATGTTTCCGGAGCCTTTAGCTATTAGGTACCCAATCTCCGATCCTGGCTCTACCTTTATACCAGCTTTAGCTAGGCGCCTGGCCGCAATAACGTGTGGTGCGCTAACATCGTACTCCTCTATTTTCTTGCTTATTTTCTTCCAAATAATTAGCTTTTCTTTCTCCACTTTCCCTTCACGAAGCTTACTGACTATGTTTCTGACATAATTAATTGCTTCCTCTACTTTCTCAGTAGATAGTATTATCCTAGCTACTTCTTCCTGAACTTCCTTAGCTATCTCAGTCCAGTCTCCCCGGACAGCCTCGAAACCAACAATATCTATCTTGCCCCTATCCAAGAGGCCAATATACCTTTTCTTAGCTTCCGTAAAGAAGACCTTCTTATAGACCTTATCTACCTTAATTTCAAGACCTAACTCATTATTTATTTTCTCTATGAATTCCTCAACCTTATCTTCATAGTTAGTGACAAACAATGAATCCGTGTCGCCATAAATTACCTCAAGCCCTAAAGACCTTGCGATCTCTATAGCTTTCTTTATGGTGTTTCTACCCAAGGCAGTAACGGCCTCAGCTCCTTCCTTAAAGTACCATCTGGCTCCAGCCCACCCCATATAGCCATAGGAGGCATTAGCAAGTACTTTAAGGGCTTTTTGCCTCTCATTAAGTAACCTGTATTCTGGGGATTCAGCAGGGTATTTCTTCATATCCTCCTTAACCTTCCTCCTTAAAGTAAGGAGTGTAGTTAAGACGCTCTTATAGAATCCAGGGGGTTCCCTCCTAAACTTATAACCTAACTCAGGTATGATATAGCACTCACTCTCATCGCATGGGCCATCAACGAAGGTATCAGGGCCTATGTTGTACTTAATCATTAGGTTCGGGTACATCGAGGAAAAGTCAAGCACAGCGATGTTGTGATGAACTCCTTTCTTAGGCTGAAGAACTATTGCTCCCTTATACGTAGAGTAAGGTCTCTCAACCCTGTTAGGAACCAATTCCCTGAATTTTCTTGCTGACCTCATCAAGAACCACTCAAGCCTGAAAGCTACTGAAGCAGCACCTACCTGATCTAGCGGTAATCCAGTAAGGCTGGAGAGCTGTGTTGCAAAAGGGAGGAACTTATCGCTCAGCCCTAGCGTTGAAAGAACATCGTCTCTCGCGTACTTAACCAGGGTTTCTCTCTTTTTTAGGTCATCCCAGTACATATAGATCTCGTACCAAGGGATTAGGGTTCTTTCTGATTTTTTCATAACCCCTAAGTAGTCAGCGACCTCCTCAAGCGACTTAATTTTAACTTCATATATTTCTCTTGCGAAGTCATAGAGGTCTACGTTAGCTCTCCCCTGAACTGAAATATGCCCATACACTGAAGTCCTCGGGACTCCTTTCTTAACTCTTCCCACATCTAAAGTAACCCCAAGAATCTCAGAGCGTTTTATAAGGTAAGGCCAGTCAAAGCCATTGCTGTTGTAACCCACAATAATGTCTGGGTCATATGTTTTAACGAAATTAACGAATTCCTTAATAGCTAAGGCATCTCCTTTACTGCTATCTTTAGCAGGGATTATCTTCAGTAAGCCGTCATTAGTAGCTAAGGAAACAATAATTACGGGGTCTTTCTCTGGCTTAGGTGAACCCCCTGGATTATATACCTCTATATCGAAGGCCATTACCTTCATTTTTGGCGGGAGCTTGTTAGGTATTTCCTCGAATTCTCCAGCCACTTCATAAACTTCCTTAACCCTATATTTATCTTCTATCTTCGGTCCCAGAACCTCAGCTTTCAGCCATGATGATGGCGTTATGTCCTTATCTATAAGGTACCTCATGGAGAAACGTATGTCTGCCTCTAGGACGTCCCTAACTTCGGGGAACTTCCTTATTTCCTCCCTATATTCCCTAACGTACTCTGGAATGACTGTCTTAACAGTAAGTGCCTTAACCGGTTTGCCATAATACTTCATGTCTTCAATACTTACATCAGTTATTGGGGACTTGGGCTTACTTAATGCCTTAATTCTTTTGGAAAGCTGTTTCAGGTCAGTACCTTCTTCCGGGAGGACATAAAAGTACGGTCTGAAGGACCTATCCAAAAGAAGGATTGGGCTACCGTCGTCTTTTAGGCCCCACAAAAGAATTGCCGGTTCATCACCCACAACCTCATAACTTATGTCAAGTAGGTAAAAACTCAGCCTCACAAAAGGCACCGTATTATTTAAGTTTTTAAAGAATTTAATTTATTCTGCTGTTAGAGTGTTTTCTTATCCAGAAATAAAAGACAGGGCTAAAGCTAAGTAATAACTTATTTCTTCTTTCTTTCCTTCTCCATTAGTGCAGCCAGCAGAATAAGTAAAATCATTGAGAGTCCTATGAGCCACCAAGTCGTTACCCCATAATACTCCTTAATTATTGCTTTAGTTACTGTCTCCGTTCCGTAGACGTACTTAGTTACTGTTTCGTGCACTGTCTTAGTTGTTGTTAACGTAGTAGTTACTGTTTTGGGTGGTTTCGGAATTCCATACCCTCCTAGATAAGGGACTGCAGCAATAACAGCCAGCCTACCTGTTGTTGAGTTATAGCTTGAGAGCATTAAGTACTGTGCACTAGTGTTCGGGGCGAGCAGATCCATGAGCTTAGGTTGCACCTTTGCCTTAACAGCATCTTCGGTTGCTCCGCCAACACTCTCATTAGTTGCTTTAACAGAGTAGGTCATAACTCCGTAAGGTTTCTCGATATCGAAGGGGGTTACAGCAACCACATATCTCCACTTATTAATGTTGTTAAGCCATTGTGAAGGAATCATGGCTTTAGGTACAGAAATAATTATTGAGTTATTCTTCACATTAACATTAAATGAGTCTCTCAAGCTACCGTTATAATACATCAATATCGATGTGGGTGTCCCTAAAAGGAATTTAGGTTTGCTGGGTTTTAACCCATTAACTAAAATCATGAATTGCCAAGCATCAATATTCCTTATCCATACGTTAAGCCCTAAAGTATCAGTCCTGCCTACGTAGGAGTTACCAGTATGAACGTAAATCTGTATTTCTTGCAAAGAGAAACCATTACTTAAGTTAAGGGGATTACCCCCTAGAACACTTAAGTTAACCTTGAAAATCACTTCATCACTGCTTACCAAAACCTTAAAACCGGTTAAGTCCAGGCACCCCTTAACGTAAGAATTGTTTAAGGGGTACACGTACTCTCCGTTACCGTAGTCATCACCTAAAGGATCCTTCATCGCGAATACCTTAGTGGCTGATGAAGCTATAGAGAGTGAAGAAAGTAACCACACCACTACAAATACTGCTAAACCTATTGCGATGGCTTTACCCTTAATCATTGCTCAACACCTAGAAAGTGTAATGAATGAGCTTATAATCTTTAGCTGAAAGACTCTTCGGCAAGGAATGATGTAAGGCATTATAATGCTTGGCAGAATAGGTATTCGAGGGTGTGGTTTTGAGGGCTATCTTAGTTAATGGATCTATTTTTGGTTTTGAGGGTGATTCCTTAATTGTTAGCGAGGGCATTATCGTTAAGGTAGGGTATGAGTCTAGCTTAACTGATTACTTTATGAGTGAGGGATTGAGGAAGATAGATTTAGAAGGGTCGAGTATCATTCCTTCCTTGCATGATTCGCACACTCACGTACCATTAATGGGACCGAATACCCTTGACCTAAGGGGTATTAGGAGCATTGATGAGTTGAAGGAAAAAGTAAGAAGGTGGGTTTTGAGAAATAAGGCCTTTATTTACGGTAGAGGATGGGATCACACGATCTTCAAAGAACATCGTTACCCAACAAGATGGGATATTGATCCATTTACTGGGGACATACCTGCAGTTCTAGTTAGGGTTTGTGGGCATGTAGCCCTCCTCAACACTAAAGCAGTGAGGCTCCTGCATGATAGGTTCGGTAACAGAATTAATGAATACCTGATTAAGGAGGATGGGAGGCCTTCAGGTATTGTTATAGAAGAAGGTGTTGATTTAGCGCGCACCTTAATCCCTAAGCCTACCCTAGAGGAAATAAGGAAGTACATCATAAATTACGTTATGGAGTATATTAGCTTAGGTGTGACCCACTTAAATATAATGAGCGTAAGCAAACAACTTATGGATGCGTTAAGCAGTTCAGGCGTGCAAGACCTAATTAATATAGGTGTTTACTTAACGCCAGAAACCGCTTCAGAATTCGTTTCTTCTGGACGAATAAATAAGGGGATTAGATTATGCGGAGTTAAGGGATTCGCTGATGGTTCCTTCGGCGGTAGGACTGCCCACCTAAGGAAAGGCTATAGAGATGGAGGGAAGGGTAAGCTGCTCTTAAGTGAGGCAAGCTTCAAACAGCTTTACTCACTGTCCCATAAATTAGGTGGTCAGTTAGCTATTCACGCCATAGGTGATGGTGCTATTGAGGCTGTACTAAATTACGCGCTAAGGGCCGGAATCCCCCGCAAAAAATTAAGAATTGAACATGCATCGTTAACGCCGCCAGATATTATAGACAAGTTATCCTTGCTGAAACCGCATGTGGTTGTTCAACCGCACTTCCTAGTTAGTGACTGGTGGTTGAGTACGGCCTTAAAACCTAGTGACTTAAGGTGGGTTTATTCCTTTAAGTCACTAATGAATGCTGGATTAAACCTTTATGCAAGTAGCGATTTTCCTGTGGAACCAAGGAACCCTTACTTGGGGGTCTCTTCTGCTGTGAGTAGAGGAATGCTTCAAGCTTATACCTATGAAGAAACTCTATCTACGGAGAATGCTTTCCAAGCATATTTTGGTGACCCATGTTTCGGTTCATCAATAATTAAGGAGGGAGTGGAAGCCAACTTAGTTGTTCTTGACGAAAACATTAATTCACTGCATGGTTATGATGTTGCAGCCATAAAGCCCAAACTAGTGCTATCCGCTGGTAATGTTATTTACGTATCTAGCGACTTCCAAAGCAAGGTTTCTTGATCTCTTATATACAGCATCCATATTTAGGTAATCCCAACTTCCGAAGCGACCGTGAAGGAATATGCCCTTCTCCTCAAGAGACGGCTTAATTGATTTTAGTATTGCTGACCTTTTTCTGTCATAAATAATGTAGGCATCCTTCCAGACCCACACTTTAGAAAGGATCACCCTGGATTCGTTATCTATTAATTTGCTTCGAACTAATCCATTAACGACTTCACTCACCAATTTTTCGGAGTCAATTCTTTCTACGTCAGACCCGGAAGGAAAAGTTATTTCAGCAATTATTGATGAGTAGCCCTCAGGGGTGATGTAGGGCGAGTAATTACTGATGAACGCTACCCTATGAAATATGTAGTTGCTCTCGGGGAAGTATATCCAGTGGTAGGGAAGCACCCCACCCTTCAATCCAACCCCTACTACAGCTAAAGGTATTGACCTAAGATCATTTAACTTATTGCTTGACCCCCCTAGAAAGTCCCTTAATATATTGCTTGATCTATTGAGTGGTGCTGTATAAATAACTGACCTGCATTTTATTCTACCACCAGTAAAAATTACTTCAATACTTCCGTTGCTTTTCGTTAATTCGGTGACTTTTGAATTCATAAGTACCTTAGTTTTTCTTGAGTTTAGCCTAGATTTTAAGGCATTAATTAAGGCCTCAATACCCCCGTGCCTCGGATAGTAGAAATTAAGTTGGTGTATGTATCCCTCAACATCGATTCCTGCAGCAGCCTTCATTACGTCCTCAATAGGCGGATTAGGTACCCTACCACCAACCCAATCTAAAGAAATTTCTCTTAAGTCAACCTTCCATAGCTTCTGGTTATATGGAATAAGGTATTTCTCAGCTATCGAGTCACCGAACACGTACCTTATCCATTCCAGGAAGTTCGTAGGTTGCCTTAACTCTTTCCTAATTCTCTTAACATAGTTAATTACTATGTCACGTAAGCACTCAAGCCTTTCTTCAGGAAGCAGGTCCTTCAAACCCACTTCGAAAGGATACTTCACAAAATTTCCTTTGTAATATATCTTAGTGTTCCTTCTGTGCTTGAGGTAGTTGCCGTTAAGGAGAGCAACCATATCATTAAGCACTTCTTTGTTCTTGCTGAAAATAATGTGGGATCCACCTACATCGAAAAAGAAATTACTTACATTAACTGTTCTTAGAAGTCCACCTAAGGCCTCACTAGACTCAAGCACTACTATCTTTAAGGAACTTTTTATCTTACTTAGGAAGTATGTTGCTGAGAGACCGGCTAAGCCGCCACCTACTACGCAGACGTCGGCATCATTCATTACTTCTTCACTCTATGTGTGAAGACCTCACCAACATTGTTTTCGGCTTCCTCAAGGAAAACCTCTAAGAAAGGACTTACTTCCGCCTTAACGAGATGTCCAGCATAAACCTCACCATGATCCCTACCTAAAGTAACGTGTATGTGGATGCTTACTTCACCGTCAGGTAACAGGATGTAGTTACCCATTAAGCTGGCTACTTCTAGAACATGCCCTTCCCTACCAACAATTAGCTGGACGTCATAGGTTTTGCCATTATAAATGCCTACTTTAGCCCACTTGAAGCCGCCAATCCCTAGTATCTTGCCTCCCCTCAACCCTTTATTCTTAATTATTGTGGACAGATAAGGAATCGGGTCATTACCTTCAGGTATCTTTACAGCAATCAAGAGTTCTTCACCAATAATACCGCGTCATTAGTCTTTTATTCTTTAACCCGTCAGTATTAATGCACTAGAGAAGGAGTGTTAAGGTATTTATATCTGTTTGCCTAATGTAATTGGTGTTGCATATTCCGTCATTTAAGACTGGAATTCCTCCCCTAGATTACGCATTACCTGAAGGACTCCCTAAGGGAGCAACCGTAGTTATTACTGGCGAGCCTGGGTCAGGCAAGACAGTTCTTGTTTCTAACATGGCTTGGAACGTCCTAAGAGGTGGTGGTTCTGTAGTTTACGTTAACTTCGATGACTCCCCTGACGCTATAATTGAACTTTTCGAGAGCTTCAACTGGAACATTAAGGAATACATAAGTAAGGGAGTGTTTGGCATAATAGACTGCTTTACTTTCCGCTTAGGTGCACTTAAAGGAAAATATGAGGGAGTTATTGGATACGAAGACCTTAGTGATACGGATGCATTAATTCATGACATACATACTTCAGTAAGAAAGGCGTCGGAGGACATCAAGCTGGTTATTATTGATTCCATTAACGAGCTAATGTTTAGGTTAGAGATGACTCAAGTTCTGGAGGTAGTTAAGAAAATTAGGGCCTTAATCTCTAAGGGTTTAGGAGCGACTGTTATAGTCACCCTCCACATAAGCACTGACTCGTTACAGGAGCTTGCTGCTCACTTAGAATATTTAGTCGATGGGTTCATAGTGACTAGATTTGAGCCAAACATGAGGGAACTGGGGATCCCTCTGAAGCAATTGATGGTTAGGAAAATGAGGGGCTTACCAACGAACTCTTTCTGGATACCTTACGTAATCACTGGTCAAGGTGTTACTTCTGTCGATCCTAAGAAGCTGGCGATATTAGTACAGCAAAAACTTAAGGAAGCCGAGTCCTTTAAGGTAAGTGTCACGGGAAATAAGGGTGAAGGTTAAGGTAAGCATAAACAATAAATGTAATTTATGCGGCTTATGTGTTGAGGCTTGCCCAACAGAAGTCTTTAAGATCGTGGGAAAAAACATAGTAGTGAATGAAGATGGCTGCATATACTGTAAAGGTTGCGAAATTATTTGTCCGGAAAAAGCAATATCGCTGAAGCTCATGGCACTAAGCGAAATTGCGACACTCCATAAGCCTTTACTTTAGCTAAGCAGGCTAAATTTATAATCCTTGATTTTTATTGACTTACGGAGCCGGGGTCGCCTAGCCCGGTAGGGCGCCGGCCTGCTAAGCCGGTGGGGTACGCCCCCACGCGGGTTCGAATCCCGCCCCCGGCGCCACATACACCAGTTCTAAGCAGGATCTTACCGAACTCATTATGTGTGGTCTTTCTTAATTACCTAAAAGTGAATAGTTTAAGCAATAAAGGACTCGATCACTGCCCCAATTAGGAGCAGTAATTCTCCCAAAACGCTGAGGAATAGGCCTAAAGCACGTGAGCGAGAAATATATGCACCACTTAAGGACATGAGAAGGAATCCTGAAAGCTCGAAGAAGCCATAGATTTTTATAAGGCCAAAAACTATGCCTATCCAGACTCCGGGTGCGTAAGCACTTAACGAATGAAGTATCAGGAAAGGCATGAGTATCAGGTAAATACCAACACCTTGAATGAACGGTTTATCTACGATTTTCTCCCAAAGCCAGCAATCGAAGGTACGAAGTTCCCTACACCTCCTCATGGCTACTGAAGAGCCAAAGCTTATGAACCACGAAATAATGAAGAAATCTAAGGAAACAATCAGGTTATTAACCCATATGAAAGCCCATAAAAACGAGGTCTCCAGGTGAGAATATAATCTCAGAAGAAGTGATTGTGCGGCACCCAAAATAAGTATTGAAGTTATGACTAAAGCACCATTAGTCACGTTTTCTTTCTCGTATCTCCAAAGCTTTTTGCCCCTCTCAATCCTTTCCCTAACTAAAAGCACTCCGGATCCCTTACCGAATAAAAGAACTGATTGAGAGCTTAAGTTAATTGATTTCTTTCCTTTAATGTACACTAGTTTACTGGCAGAAGGTTGAGAAGAAGGAAGAATTCCTTAGTGCTTCACTGATTTCATCACTTAAACTATATTGATAGTGCTATACTATAAGGGCAGTAGAGAACGATTAAGGACCATTGCTTTAATGCTCTTAAAGCCCATAATGATATGGTCATTGAAATAAAGTTACGGAAGTAATAATGGATGCTGAGGGTCTATAATGGTTGAGAAGGGAGCCCTAGCGTTTAGGGAGAGAATTCTGCACGGCGATCCTGTACGCACCACTGTATGGTTAGCCTGGCCAATAATTGTGGCTAATCTCGTTAATATCTCCTATAATATTATTGATACTTTCTGGTTAGGTCGTTTAGGTAGGGCTTCACTCTCGGCTCCAGTAGTCAGTTGGCCTCTAATAATGTTCTTTCACGCTATAGGTATGGGTTTCAGCTTTGCTGGCGTCACCTTCATATCTCAGTATGTGGGGGCTAGCGACGCGAGGATGGCCAGGAAATCGGCCGGAATGCTAGTGGGATTTTCATTGCTTCTCTCCCTAATCATAGCTACAACAGGGTACACTACTGCACCCTATATATTGAGAGCTATTGGGGTACCTAATGATGTACTTCCTAAAGCAATTGGCTACATAACAATAATTTTTGCTGGGGAGCCTATCGTTTACTTAGGTTTTGTTTTTAACGCGATAGTTCAGGGCTTAGGAGACACTAAAACGCCTACTTACTTGGGAATAATTTCTTCAATAATGAATCTCGTGCTAGATCCGATAATGATTTTCGGTTGGTTTGGGATCCCTCCACTAGGTGTTGAGGGTGCAGCTATAGCAACCATATCTTCCAGAGCCTTCGTAGGCTTTACGGGAACCTACTTGCTTGCTAGAGGTTTTAGAGGCATTAAAATAGGCTTGAAGGACCTAGTTTTTGAGGGATGGTGGGTTAGGAAGGTCATTAAGGTCGGTGGTCCTATGGCTGTTCAGCAGTCAGCTAACTCGTTAGGTTTTGTCGTTATGACTTCAATAGTCAGTAGCTTCGGGTCTGCAGTAATTGCGGCCTACGGGATAGCTGTAAGGATTGTTGATTTAACCCAGGCCTTCACTTGGGGATTTATGAGGGCCACATCCATTATGGTTGGCCAGAACATAGGTGCCAGAAATTACGGTAGAGCTGAGGAAATAACTAAGAAGAACATGCTCATGCTTGCGTCCTTATTGACTTTAGGGGGGCTCCTAATTATTCTGTTCAGGCAACCTTTACCTGCCTTCTTCATTAACGATCCTCTAGTGATTAGGGAGGCAGCACTACTGATATTTGTCTTCACTCCTTCACTGCCGTTCTTTGGCATATACTTCATAGGTAATGCAGTAGCTAGGGGTTCAGGCCATACAGTACCTGTGATGATTATTAGCATTGTTAGGTTATGGGTTATTAGGATAGGGTTTTCCTATTTACTGGCTTTCCTTCTTGGGTGGGGACCTCTAGGAGTTTGGGTTTCTATGTCATTAAGCAATATAGGGGCAGGATTAGCTGCTTACGCATGGGTTAAACTAGGTAATTGGAAGAAGCCAGTTATTGAGCACGTTAGGCCTCCATCCTTAGCAACCACTGCTGAGGAAATACCGACGAACGAGTAAGTAAGTTATTGTTCAGTGATGGGACTCTAATCATTAAGTTCATAGAAGAGCGCTCTCATAATTCTTACTCTCAATAAATTAATTGATTAAGTAAAGCTATAATCTCTCTAATACTCAAAAGTTAGAGATATATCATGTTGCTAGCTAATTGGAGATTAATTAAGGAGTTACTGGGAATGGTTGATGCCGTTTTAGAGATAGTTGATATCAGGGATCCCATCTCAACAAGAAGCAAGAAACTCGAAAGAATTGCTGAATCGCGTGGTCAACCATTGATAATTGTTCTTAATAAGGCTGACTTGGTTCCTAGAAGCATTAGTGAATCATGGAAGAACTACTTCGAAATTAACGAGGGCGTCCCAGCAGTATATATTTCAGCCAGACATAGATTAGGGACTCGAGTGCTGAGAATTAAGTTAAAGGAAGTAGTGAATAAGCTACCTCTTTCTGCAGGTGTTTTCGGTATTCCTAAAGTGGGTAAATCAACATTGATTAATACCCTCAAAGGGAAGCATGCAGCAACAACCTCCCCTTACCCTGGTACCCCAGGATACACAACTAGGGCACAGGTATTCAAGTTAGGTGATAATATCTTCTTAGTTGATACTCCAGGTATTTTACCTCCTGAAGGAGCAGGTGTTGAAGCCAAGATAAGATCATCCCCTATAGATAAGTTAAGTAATCCCGTAGCTGTAGCTCTTGAGTTAATTCACAGGATCTTGAAAGAGAACGAATTAGCCTTTAAGGAAGCGTACGGGTTAACGAGCAAGGATCCAGGGGAGATACTTGTAGAAGTAGCTCTTAAGGCAGGGTTAATTTACGGGAAGGATAGAGAACCTAACTTAATTGAAGCCAGTAAGAAAGTTATTAGGGACTACCTTAATGGCATTATACCTTTCTATGTTAAGCCTCCACAACCTTAAGGATCTCTTCCTTATTTAGGTGAAGAGCTCTTAAGTAGGCATTACTTAATTTCCTTAGGTCCCTGTTTTCTCCGTTAATCATCACAGTTATTAATCTGGCATTGGCTTTTTTCAGCTTCCGTCTTATAGCGTACTCGGATAAAGTGTCTTCACCGTCAGTAATTAGAACTATATCAGCCACTCCCTTAGCACTGCTTTCCATAATGTCGTCGCAGGCAGTAGTCACAGCCTTAGTTATATCGGTTCCTCCACTGCCGGCAACCCTTGAGATGTATTTAATGAATTTTGTTATTTCGGACGTCCTAGCATTACGTGGAACTACGTTTAGTGTGTGTGGGCTGCTATCAAAAAACCTTAGGTAGAAATCTCTTCTTTCCTTCCTTGCTTTAGTGAATAAGGCTATGGAGGTCGCTTTAGCCCACTTAATTTTCTCTCCATCCATGCTTCCCGACTTATCAGTAAGTAAGTATATTGGTCCCTCTATCTTGGGCAGTACCTTATCGTATAGAAGGAGCTTTGACTCAATGAACTTGATGTTGAAGTAAATGTTTGGGAGGGCAAGTTCTGTGGGAACTACTCTCTCTAAGGTGTTCCCTAGCTCATATCCACGGAACTCTCCTTTACTGAACTTAACGTATTTTTTCCTAACCCTCCTTCCAACCTCAGGCAGAAGAGTCACGTAGTTGAGGAGTTCGCTAACATCTGTAGATCTAGCTAACTCAATGACCTCCGACCCATTCTCAATAAGATCCATCCTGACTCCCTCACCTGCCTCTATCCCCCTACCTAACAGTTTCTCTAACTTCCTTAAGTTCTGGGCTTCATCAACCGTGTTTCTTAAGGCTCTCCTAACGGCATTGTTTAAGGATTTATAATTTGCCTCAACACTTCTGCCTGAATCGCTTGAGAGTTGTCCCTCCTGCTGAAGCTCATTAATTATGTTCTCCATCAAGGATGCAGACACTAGGGTACTTAATGTTTTCCTGGCAATAGAGTACTTTCTTACATCCAAAAAGTCTTTTGAGCCCATTAAGGAATCAATTATGAAGTAATTTCTTTCCGATTCTAATGGAATATCGGATGAGGGCTTAAGGATTGGGTAAGGCAAGTAAAGGGAGTAAAAAACGTCAGTAGCTAAATCAATACTTAATAGGTTACCCACGTTATTCTTTTTCTTCATTAGTTTCTTAGTAATAAGTAAGACGGTCTCCCCCCTGTACATCACTACAGGGTCACTGTAATTTACCCCCTTAAGGACGCCAGGCGACTTATAGCACCCTCTTCTCAATGATTTCAAGAGTATTATCTATTAACTCAATAACTTCTTTTCCTAACATCCTGACCTTAGGGTCATCACAGTCCCTAACTATTGTTAGAACCCGGTCCTTGGTCGTTAATAGGTCTCTAGAGATTATTCTGAATCTTGAATCAATGTATTTGCTCTCTATACCCTGAACCGAAAGCACGTAATTCATGACTTCCTTTAGGTTGGCCTTAATTTCCTCCAGCTCACGTAAGTATTTGAAAGAAGTCTTCAGTTCCTCAGAAAGTACCACTTCAACTCTCTCCAGCTCCTCCCAATTGCTTGGGACCAGATATTTAATCACCACCAAGTCGTTCTCCTTAGCTAAGTTCCTTCCCTCAAGAACTGCGTTAGCAGCTACGAACTTCATTAATTTTCCTTTTCTTCTATCACTCACGTGTATACCTCTATTCTCTAGAATAGCAAGGATCCTGGTGAGCTTAGGAATCACTCTAGATAAGTCAGTGCTAAGCACTCTTTCATGGTATGTTTTTAAGTCGCTCATTTCAAGGATGCCTGAGCCTCCAAAGCTGCCTTCAAAATACAGTTTCTTCTCTAGGTTCCAAGACCTGATTAGGAGGTCCTTCCATAGCTCCTCATTTAAGGGCTTAACGAAGTGTCTGGCAGCAAACCTATCGTAAACTGCCTCAACTTCAGGGTCATCAGGTACTTCGTTACTTGCCCCAAATAAGGACCATAAAGGCACAGATATTTCCGTGTATCCATCGTAAAGAATTCTTTCCTGAAGAATTGAGTTAAGGGCATTAAGTATTGCGGAGTTCGCTTTAAATACCTCATCAAGGAAGGCTATCTCAGCCTCAGGGAGTTTACCTTTAGATAAGCGAACATAACGCCCTTCCTCCAAAGCCTTAATGTCTAAGGGACCAAATAGCTCGGCAGGTTCGGTGAATCGAGTCAATAAGTACTTAAAGAATTTTGCATTAAGTAATTCTGCAGCCCTCCTCACCATCGCCGACTTAGCTGTGTTATGTGACAGAAACCCATTACTGAAGAAAGCATGATAGTAAGGCACATGAAAATCATAAACTTTAAACATGCCCCTAATC
>JALWQN010000076.1 GCA_027083115.1 Desulfurococcales archaeon | reverse complement strand
GTAGAGATGTCGGCAATAACAACCCTCATGTTGGTTTCATACAAACCCATAAGAACCCCCCACACTACTGAACCAGTAATTAATACACTAATATTTACAGAAGTCAAAAACAATGTCGTAGCAATAAAAGCCAGTGCTGGAGCAACAACTAATGTTTTAGGGCCGTACTTATCGTAAAGGTAACCTGCAGGGAAAGCAATAACGGCATCCGAAAGCATCGCCACCAAATAAATAGAACCTATGACTACGCCACCAAACCTTTCAGAAGTATTTAATATGTAACCTACTAAGATCCAGTGCATGAAACCTCCTGCCAAGAGCGCCATAGATATTGTGTAGGTCCAGAAATCCTTCCCCAATTCTTTCCTTCCGGTAGCTTCTGAAGTTGCAGACCTGACTTTTGGATGACTCACGAATGCTACTGCTATTAGAGAAAGCGCTATGAATGCAGGAATAGCTAAGTATTCGTAAGTTAATCTATAATTACCTCCTGACGAAATAAGGCTCCAAGTAACGAAAGCAGGTCCAGTAACAGCCCCTAATTGATCCATAACTTCATGAAGACCAAACCCCTTACCTCTACCCATTCCTTCAGTGACTTCAGCAAGTATAGCGTCCCTTACAGGAGTCCTCAACCCTTTCCCTATTCTTTCCAGCAAGACAAGGACTAATGCTACTTCCCAATTGCCTGCAAAAGCGAGTAAAGGTACCGCAAGCAAGTTGACAGTATAACCTATGATGACTAAAGCCCAATATGCTTTACTTGATCTAAATCTGCGTGCAGCTAAACCCCCAACACCTCTAACTAAATAACCAAGGAAATCCCCTAGGGTAGCTGCACCTACAACAATTGCTGAAGCATTTAGAAGGTTAAAGTAAGGACCTAATACTGACCTTCCTCCTTCGTAGGTCCAGTCAGCAAAAAGGGATACAGTACCTAACGCTATGAAAGCAATTAAGTCATACTTCCTTAACCCACTCTTCATTCATTAAGCGCCTAAGACTTACGTAGAACTCAAAATTAAGTATTTTCTTCTTTAAAGTAATCACTTAAGTAAACTATTTTCTTAACCATAGAGCATTTCATAGCCACTTTTAGTTTTGGGTAATCATTAGGAATAACTAGCAGGTCGCTCATCACTATGGCCTTAACCTTCTTTTCGAAGAGATCGTAAGGAACGTCCTTAAATATTAATTTCCTGATATTCCTGAATTCTACAGGTTTTTCCATACTTTCTAGGTCCTTAGAAGTTATATCTAATTCCTCTAAACCAGCAATGACTTCAACATCACCAGATCTAATGGCCTCCGAATAACCTTGAATGACGTTTTTACCCACCTCAGTGGCTTTACCAGCTAAACCCAGGAGTAACTTTATGCTTTCATTAATCAACTCCCCGACGGTCCTCCCAGTTTGTTTAGCCATTATGGTTAACTGCTCATAGAGCTTGTCGTCAATCCCTCTAATGCTTTTAATTGATTGTTTACGTTCCTTATCTTCCTCACTCATTCTCTACACCGATAATTTACGTATTACAAGTATTATAAGATTACCTAACGAACTCAAAACTATTTTAAGCTATTAATTATTTAGGCTTGTGGTAGGTCTTGAGCTTACTGCCTGTAAGCGAAGAGCAGGTTCCAGAACCTAGGAAGCCTGTCGTTACTTATGTACTCATAATTATTAACGTAGCTGTTTACGTTGCTTCAAGCGCTAATAATTTCTTCATGACAACAAGCGATTGGTGGGTTAACCAATTTTCCTTGATTCCTGTATTATTAACTGATCCAAGTCAAGCCTACAGATTAATTTCAAGCATGTTCTTACATGCTAATTTCCTCCATATATTATTCAACATGTATTTCCTTTACTTCTTCGGTAAGGAAGTTGAGGGAGTCATGGGTAGTTTAAGGTATGGAATTCTTTACTTTATAGCTGGTTTAGCTGCCACAGCTTTTCATATAGGCTTCATCCCAATAATGGGTTTAGAGAACCTCTTAGTGCCTGCATTAGGTGCGTCTGGAGCTATTAGTGGGGTTTTGGGCACCTACCTCCTTCTTTACCCTAAAAGAAAATTAACGACCTGCTGGTTCATGTGGTTGTTTCCTTTCTGCTTTACGATGAGTGCGGCAGGATTCCTAATATTCTGGTTTGCCCTCCAAGTAATTTATGGCTTTGGTAGCTTAGGGACTGTGGCTTTCTTCGCTCATGCTGGAGGATTCGTTACTGGGATAGCTTTACTTAAAGCTATGGGGGCCCCTTACTACATTAACGAAGAGTACATTACTCAACCTTACAGGTTCAGCTTCTACGGATATAGCAACTACTACTTAACACATCCCAGGAGCCTGAACGTTTTACCTAGCTTGAGTAAATGGGTTAAGGCAGTGTTGGTAGTTCTGTTAGCAATACTTCTTGCAGGTTCAGCATACTCGGCTGTTTCTTCCAGCTCATCATTGAGTGGCGAAGGACCATACCTATATGTAGTGTCTGCTGGATATCCTAACTCCCCTCAAACTACTGATTTGGGCGTATACAGCCCTTCTAAAGGCTTGCTTTTAATACCTTCAGCCGAAGCACCAAGGATAGTTCTCAACAGACTTTATTGGGCGGGCCTCCTTAAAGGGACACCAAACAAAAAACTAAGTAATTATAAGTTCGACGAAATGATTGAAACACCTTACAACATAAGGCTTCATCTTAAGCTATCGGGGAGCTTAATCTATAATGGTGACGGAGTATTAGCTTCCTCTAAAGGGTTAATGATGACGGATGTCATCCAAACTAATCCTCTCTCTAGTGAAGTCAGGCTGATCAAGAACAAAGTAATCTACTATGATGTAGAATTAGTGAAGGAATCATTAAGGACATCTATGTATTTGGTTTTTCCTTGTACTTTAGTAGCTGTAATTCTAACGTTATCGGCCTTATACGCTGTCATTAAAACTCCTATAGAACATGGAGAGATACCTTCATACAGAGGCGGTTGGTGGACCATTTAATTTACTGCAGAAATTCATTTATTTGCTTATAATCTTTAAAGAGGTTAATCATTACTTTTAAGTTATTTGGAAAGCTCTATTATTAGGTGATTGTGTTAAGCACCAACAACATAGTTTTTGGTCCTGTACCTTCGAGAAGGTTAGGGAGGAGTTTAGGAGTCAATAACATTAAGCCTAAGGTTTGCACGTATTCCTGCGTTTATTGCCAGATAGGCAAAACCCTTAAGATGGATATTCATAGGAGATTTTACTACAGACCTGAAGAGGTTATTGATGCTGTTAGGAGAAGGCTCGAGAAACTGGAGAGAATGGGTGAAGGAGTGGATTACGTCACTTTCGTGCCTGACGGTGAGCCAACCCTTGATTTGAACTTAGGTAGAGAAATAGCTGGCATTAAGGAGTTAGGTGTTAGGGTGGCAGTAATAAGTAATTCCTCCCTTCTCTGGTTGGAAGACGTTAGGAAAGACCTCATGAACGCTGATTATGTTTCATTAAAGGTGGATGCACTCACTCCAAGAACGTGGTTGAGAATTAACCGGCCGCATAAATCCTTAAGTCTCAGCAAAATCTTAGAAAGCATTTTAAGGTTCTCTAAGGAATATAGTGGAGTACTAACTACAGAGACCATGCTTGTTAAGGAAGTTAATGATTCTTTAAGTGAGGCTGAGAAGGTTGCTCAGTATCTTATTGAAGTTAATCCTAAAATAGCATATATTTCAGTACCTACTAGACCACCTACGGAAGCTTGGGTAAGGCCAGCAGACCCAGGAGTAATTAATGAAATTAGGAAGGCTTTTGAAGCTAAGGGCTTAAGAGTTGAATTACTTGTTACTTTTGAAGGAACAAACTTCACTACCGCAGGTAACGTGAAGGAGGATATATTATCTATTGCGGCAGTTCATCCATTAAGGGAGGACGCAGTTAACGAGCTGCTTAGGAGGGCTGGAGCTGGTTGGGAGGTGGTGGATGAGTTAATTAAGGATGGTAAGCTCGTAGTTATGAGCTACGAAGGTAAGAAATACTACCTTAGAAACCTAGGTATTAGGTAAAGCCCTGATGTGCTTCTTTAGCAGCTTTCACCGCGTACTGAGTGCCTAAAGGTGAAACTATCTGAAATATAGTAGTTGTTGTAGCTATTATGGTTATTATTAGTGGCCCCAAGTTATATTGGGCAAGGTCTCTTGCTGCAAGCCCTGCAAGACCTACGGCTACTCCAGCTTGATTAAGTAATGCAATGCCTAAATACTTCTTCAGCTTAGCTTCTGACTTAGCTAGCACTGCGCCAGACCAGCAACCCGCTATCTTCCCCACAGTTCTCCCCGCAACATACACTATCGCTAGACCTAAAGTCGCTACAAAAAGTGCGGGGCTGATCTCCATACCTACAGCCCCGAAGAAAGCAATGAATATGGGGGTCATTATCCTATCTATTGTTTCGTAGGATATGTAACCAAGCCTTTTATTGAAGTTAATGACTGCAGTACCCACCATCATGCATGTGAGAATGTCTGATACATGTATATAGTCGGCAATCCCCCACCCAAGAATCGCTAGGGCCAAACCAATAACGAATATATGATCCTGTGTTAAGTGAGTTTTTCTTGAGAGCAATGCTGCAATAAGGCCGAGACCCAAACCTAGTCCGAAAGCACCGAAGATCTCCCAAGTAGCGCTAACTACGGAAGAAGAAATAGTTACGTGCGAACCCAAGAGCGACTTAGTTATGACTATGCCTACTGTATACATAATTATGCCTGCAGCGTCGTCAAGACCCACAACAGCCGTAGCAACCTCAGTGAGCTTTCCCCTACTCCTTAAGTCCCTCAATCCAGCTATAGTTCCCGCAGGTGCCGTAGCGGGCGCTAAAGA
>JALWQN010000075.1 GCA_027083115.1 Desulfurococcales archaeon | reverse complement strand
ATCTTAAGACCGCTACTAGGTATGGATAAAGAAGAGGTAATAAAAATGTCTAAAGAATTAGGGACTTACGAACTATCATCGAAGGTAGGTGAGCCTTGTTCAATTACTCCTTCTTTAGTGACCACAAAGGCCAAAATAAAAGACCTCGTTCAGGAAGTGAGTAAGGCTAACCACAGAGAATTTGATGAAGCTATAAACAAAGTTAAGATACTAGAGAATTTACCTAATGCTGACCCAATACTTGCATTACCTGACGAATCTATTGAAGTAAATTTTATACCTGAAGGAGCTCTTCTTGTAGACGTAAGAAGCAAGAAGGAATGGAAAAAGAAAGGAATTAAGGGATCAAGGCACATTAGTGAATTAAAAGATGCTAATATCCTTCGAAACAAGGTAATCGTTTTATACTGTGATGAAGGCAATAAAAGTTACTTAATCGCGAAAGAACTGCGTAGCGAAGGCTTGCTAGCCTTCAGCTTGAAAGGAGGAATAAATCAGCTAAAAGCCTTAATCCTTAAAGAATCTTTTAAACATAAATAGTGTGTGGGGGATTCACGTGCCTGTACTTACAGCACCAGTAGATTACATGCCTTGGACTCCAAAGGAGGCACTGGAGGAAATTAAAGAAAGAGTTGATTCATTAGAGAGTAAGGTTAGGGAAATACGGGAAAAAATAGATAAAATAAGGAGCGAGGACCTGAGCGACGTAAGAACCATAAAGGGCTACTTGAATGGCATGAGGGAAGACCTGAAAACACTGAAAGAGTTAACGGGTGATTTAGAAACAAGGATTAAGGCGGTTGAAGAACTTCTTGGTGTAGGTACTTCGGTTGGTTTATGGAAAGCCTCTACATGTTCGTACAGGCTTAACGTGGTATCTGTATGGCTTGGAAGCTCAACGAAGCCTCAGCTAATAAAATAAGGGGTATTTTTGGAAACCCATCAGTGCGGGAAGTTAATGGGGTTTTGAGGGTTATTGTTGATAAGGTCCCATTATTATGTGCATTTTGTCCACTCTATAAACCTAAGAAAAAACAAAAACCTGAGTAATATATTAATTTTGTAATTTTCTTTATTTCTTTATTACTGCTTTTGCCACAAATTCTAATACATTAACTTACTTTAGGCATTTATCTTTTTTCTTTAAAGAAGTACCGAGTGGAAAGGTCGAGAAAACCATAAAGAGGGCTCCTAAGAAGAAAACTGAGGGCGGTCCTAAAGCTGTAAATATTGAGGAGCCTATCGCTGGAGCTGGTATTGCTAAGAAGGTTCTTAAGGAATCCACGCTAGACCTAACCCTCCCTAAGTTTTGAGGCCCCATCAATATAGCGCTAATGGTATTGTACCCTACTATCCAGAAAGCTATGCTCCAGCCTATGAGTAGGGCTGAAGTATAAATCAAGATGGCTGAACCACTAGCTAGTAGTAGAGTGCCTGTTGCACCCAGGAACTCATTAATTATTAATGACTTAACACCTCCTAACTTATCAGTTATGTGACCTACAGGTAATCCAGCAGCGAGCATAGCCACGCCCCTCAATGTATTGTAGATACCTACATAAGTTGGGTTAAGGCCTAGATATTCCTTCAGGTAAGCATTAAGCATAGGCATCCAAAGCATCCATCCATAACGGTCGAAGACGCCAAAAAGAACGAGAGGTATTAATCGCTTATCTACGATTAAGGCCTTCTTATATATGCATGCTGACTTCTTAAGGATGCTTAAGTTACTGCATTCACTCCAAACTTCCTTAGATCTCTTCTTAATGCCTGACCTCATGATTGACTCAACCTTCCGTGCTGGAGAGAAAGCCATAACTACGAATATCACTGACCCCGCACCAACCAGCAAGCTAAGTATCGTTAGTAATGCTTCATAGCTAGTTACGGTCAAAGCAAGGCCTAAAGTGAGGGGAGTTACGACATTCATGGCGTTATAAAGCATTGTATAGAGACCGAAGTACTTACCTAAGGATGAAGTGTTAACTACCTTAGCAGTTAATGAACCCCTAGACATTTGCCAGCTCATCATGCCTAAATAGTTTAGAAAGTAAGCAAGAACTAATGCATCATATTCTTTCCAGATGACTGGAGCAGCTAAAGAGAAAGAAATAAATAAGCCTGAAGCAGCACCTACCTCAGCCGCATAGCCCCTATCCGTTAAGTAACCAATTACTGGAAGAAATAGCGCAGTTGCGACCCCAGCATAAGTAGCTAGAGGGCCTAAGTCAATAGTATGGTAGCCTAAAGTCAATATATACAGCGGAAATAAGTACATAAAGCCGGGAATACCTATTCCCCTAATTACCGTAAAAACACTTATTCCTTCAATCACCCTTCTTTGAGCTATCCTATCGGCTATAACCAAAACTCATCATGCCATAAATCAATATTGAATTAAAGTGGGTTACGCTAAATAGCTAAAGTAATGGAGAAAAACTTAGTTAGAATTGAGATCTGAGTAAACCTCCATCAACAGGTATTGAGGCTCCATTAACGTAGGACGCGTACTTACTGATTAGGAAAGCAACAACATAACCAATCTCTTTCGGGTCAGCCATCCTTCCTAACGGGATCTCCGAAGACATCTCCTTAATTACTTCCTGAAAGACCTTGCCTTCCCTTCTAACTCTATCCATAGCTAAATACCTGACTCTATCGGTCATGACGTAACCGGGCATAACTGCATTAACTCTTATTCCTTCCTTACCGAGCTCCCTAGCTAAGGTCTTCATTAATCCATGAATTCCTATCCGGAGCGTGTTAGATAAAGCAATATTAGGTATTGGTTCCTTAACAGCAACACTGGTGGAGAAAACTATTGATGCCTTACTTGAGTCCTTAAGGTAAGGTAATGCCTCCCTAACTAAGTTCACAGCACTCATTATTAGGAGATTAACACCATCCACCCAATCATTCACGCTTAGATCCTGAAAGTAGCCGGCCTTGGGGGGACCAGTAACGTAAACCAAAGAATCTATGCTCCCAAGGAATTTAACGGCCTTACTGACGAGCTCCTTGACTTCGGCCTCCTTCCTTAAGTCAGCCCTTAAACCACCTACTTTATTGCCGTAGCTACTCCTGAGTTCCTTAACTGCTTTATTCACTGTTTCATCATGTATCCCATTAATGAATACCTTAGCTCCCTCAGATAGGAGGACCTCTGCAATACCTCTCCCAATACCTCTTGTTGAGGCAGTAACTAATACCTTATATTCACTCAAACCGAACATTAAGACCACCTTAAACTCATACGTTAAGGCTCCATTTACGTAATTCCTGCAACTTAAATAAGTGATAACAAAAAACAATAAACCAGTAGTGAGGTAACTAATGGTGCTGGGGTTGAAGACCTTAATTATTTCAGACATTCACGGAAATTATGAGGCACTCAAATCAGTCCTGAGTGACTCAGGACCTTATGATGAAGTGATCGTGTTAGGTGACCTAGTAGATTATGGTCCTGACCCTGACTTAGTTATTGATGAGGTCCGCTCCCTTAAACCAGTGATTGTTAGAGGGAATCATGACGAAGCGGTTGCTAAAGGTACTGACTGTAGGGCTGGACCCTTCTTACATGATGCTAGCGTATATACACGGCAATACATAACGTTAAGAAAGCTAAGTAAGGAGGACATTAAGTGGCTAAAGAACCTTAGTTACGCAACCAAGAAGGATTTGGGGCACATAAAGTTATTTATTGCTCACGCCTCGCTGAAGAACCCTCTATACAAGTATCTGTATCCTTGGGTAGATGAGGAAACCTTAAAGGACTACTTAATGGTTGATGGAGTGAATTATGTTCTAATTGGACATACGCATTACCAGTTCCTTAGACCCACGACCTTCGGGATTAAGGTCATGAATCCGGGGAGTGTGGGGCAACCAAGAGACGGGGATTGGAGAGCTGCCTACGCTTTAATAGATGATTCGGGCAACATATTTTTTAAGAGAACTAAATATGATGTTCACTCTACCCTAAGGAAGCTTAAGGAATTAATTAATGCAACCTCACATTACGAGAAACTATCGTGTATCCTTAGGGAAGGGAGGTAGCTACCTAAAAACCAGGTGAGGGAACGAAAGAACAAAGCAATAAGTAAGTAAGGTGATCACGAAGCCTACAATAGTGCCTAAAGCAAGCTCCAGTCGAGTATGAGCTTTAAGCGCTAACCTGGACATATATACAGGGATGAGAAGTAGGTAAAGCACTGAATAAGTAACTCCCAAGGCAAACACCATAAATGTTGTTGGTCCAGAAACACCGCAGGCATGGACACTAGCTTTCCATCTTAAACTAACTAAAGCCATTGATAGTGTGACTGTTAAGTAAGTGAATATAAAGAAAGCCATTAGACCATCACCGAAGAAGAACCTATAATAAATATATCCGAGGAGGTACGCTAGAGATGCTAGGAGGAAGTACTTAGGTCTATCCACTTTCTCACTGACGAATATGTCTGTCTTACCGCGGAAGTAATCAGTGAATATGGGTGCCAAAGGGAGAACCACTAAAAATGTAAAGGCTATAAGGAAGGAATTAACCGATAGCTCATTACTTACGTAAAGAAGGTAAGTACCTAAAGCTATTGCGTAAGTATTGGCGTTAAGACCGTAAGACACCCATAAGGCTAGGTCCCTTATTATCCCTATGACACCCTTAAACTAGGATTTAGAGTGCTTTATAAGTGAATCCTTGACTTAAGCAATTAACACCCCATGCCAGCGGGAGGGAAATACGTTTTAGGCATGTATGGCTGGACCCAGTCCTCAACATCCTTTAACTTATCAACTGTTTTATCGCTAACATTAAGGTCAATGTTTAAGGGAGTAACTGTTACGCATCCTTTATCGAATGCCTCAACATCAGTATTCCCTTCGTACCCACCCTTAACCCCATAAAGCCAATAATATTTCCTTCCTCTAGGG
>JALWQN010000074.1 GCA_027083115.1 Desulfurococcales archaeon | reverse complement strand
GAGGCGGCGTTCTCGGGAGAGTGCGAAACCTACGACCTTTTGGGAGTAAAGTTCATTGGCAACAAATACTTGAGGAGGCCCTTCTTCGTGCCTAAAGACCTTGTTGAGAGAGGCGTTTTCCCGTTAAGGAAGGACTCAGGTGTCTAGTATGGCTGACGGCGACACTGTTGAGGCAACTAAAGCTCTCGAGATACCTATGCTTTTGGAGGTGCCTGTAGGCCCTCAGCATCCTGCTCTTCATGAGCCAATACTGCTGAAGGTATATGCTTCGGGTGAGGAAGTAGTTAGGGTAGAAATAAATACAGGCTATAACCATAGAGGTATTGAGAAACTAGCTGAAAAGAATACCTTCTATAAAGACATATTCATTGTTGGTAGGGTTTGCGGAATATGCAATACTGTTCACGCAAACTGCTATGTCAGGGCCTTAGAGCACTTGCTCGGTAAGGAACCTCCGGCAAGAGCTAAGTACTTAAGGGTCCTTGCTATGGAGCTTGAGAGGCTCCATAGTCATATGCTTATTGAGGCAGTAATGGCTGAGATCTTAGGCTTTGACACCCTATTTATGCATATAATGAAGGATAGGGAACTGATAATGAAGGCTAAAGAAATACTTACTGGAGCAAGAGTTCTTGCCGATTACCAAATGGTTGGAGGAGTTAGGAGAGACTTAAGTAGTGAGAAGATCGAGAGGCTTAATAAAATCCTTGACTTAGTTGAGCCTAGACTCAAGTACTACATGAAGCTTTTTGAGGAGGACGTAACAATAAGGAAGAGACTGGAGGGAGTAGGTTCCCTAACGCCCTATGACATAACTTCTCATGGTCTGTTAGGACCTATAGCTAGGGCTTCAGGAGTTAGTACTGATGTAAGGCTTCACGATATGTATGAGGTTTACTCTGAGGTTCCCTACAGAATAGTTGTTATGGACGGTAAAGACACCCTAGCTAGGATGATGCTTAGGTGGGAGGAAGCCATAGTTTCGTTAGAGATCTCTAGATACATACTCAAGAACTTACCTGAAGGTAATGCTGTCCCTGATGAGAAAAGGTTACCTAGAGTTTTTCCTGAGGGAGAAGTTTACACAGCTGTGGAGGCCCCGAGAGGGGAGCTGACGTACTATGTCATGAGTAAGGGAGGCACGATGCCTTATAGGGTTAAGATACGCACGCCATCGTTCAACAACATAATTAATTCAGGATTCTCCTACATAGGACACACAATAGCTGATGTTCCAGTCATTCTAGTTAGTTACGACCCCTGCATCTCATGTATGGAGAGGATTACTGTAGTGGATTTCAGGAGAAAGGAAAGGAAGAAATTACTTTTGAAGGACGTGGTTAGAGGGAGGGTGTGATGAAGCCTGCCTTACTTAAGGAAGTGATTAAGTCAATCTTCAGTAAGCCAGCAACAATTCAATACCCTAAGGAATTAACTCCTGTAGAGCTCGATGCAAGAGGCAGGCACTACCCCGACCTTAGTAAGTGTATTGGTTGCTCTCTCTGTATGATTGAGTGCCCAGCTAACGCAATAATCATGAAGAAAATACCTGAAGGGTATGAAGCCCCAAAAAGAAACCCAAAGAAAATATATCCCTCGATAAATTACCTTAAGTGCGTGTACTGCTACAGATGCGTCACTGTTTGCCCAACGAACGCATATGTAACTACCTCCGAGTATAGATTAGGAACCCCAGAACCTATTTTCTCCGATGATCTCTCACTAAAAACTCTTGTGAGTGGTGGGAAGAGTGATTGAGGAGGAAGTAATTCATTTCCTAATAGTTGTGTTCCCGATATATATGGCCGCCTTCACCCTTTATGCCGTGAGGGCAGTAAAGGGTCCTACAATCCCTGACATAGTTCTTGCTCTAGACGCAATGACCTATGATTTAGCTGCTTTCTTAGCTGTGCTAGCAATATTTTTCAGGTCTCCAATTCTGATTCCGACTGCAATCGTTCTTGCTCTCTGGGTTTATGCTCTGGATATCTACGTAGCTAAGTACCTCGAATCCAAGGAAATGGGTGGTTAAGGTGGAGGAATCAATGATTAATTTAGCGCTTGTGGGTCTTGGGGAAATAATGGTTGCTGTAGGAGTAATTAGTGACTTAATAGCTGCTTTAGGCATGCTTAGGTTCCCTAACTTCTTCGTAAGGCTTCATGCAGCAACCGTAGGGACTATTTGGGGTGCCTTCCTCCCATTGGTTGGGGCTTCATTAATTGCTGCTGGTTCGGAATTCTTAGGTCAGTATAGGTGGTTCATGAGTGGGGGGGCAATAGTTACCGCAATCTTAATCCTTATTCTTGCACCTGCTGGTTCACACGCATTAGCTAGGGCTGCCTACAGGTCTAAATCAGCTGAAGTAAGACCTAAATCCGTCGACCACTTGAGGGAGTTCCTGAAGAAAGAAGGAGGTGAGGAAAGTGCTTAGCATGGAGACACTAACTTATGGGATTCTGGCTTTACTTGGAGTAATTTCCTTATTGGGAACTTACTTAGCCATTATTGAGAAGGACCTAGTTAAGGCCGTGATTTTCTCTGCTCTGCAAAGCACTGCATACGCATTCATATTTTATATCCTTATGGCTCCAGATATTGTGCTGGTTTATGTGCCTGTCGCTGTAGGACTTTATCCCGCAATCGTTCTGTTTCTTATAAAGAAGACAGGCAGGTTGGATGGTGATGAGCCGTGAAGGGATGGAAGCATGTTATCGCAATAACTTCATTGGTGGTGAGTACGTCTGTGCTGGCCTTAGCCACAGCAATTGGTGGATTAGGATATATCTTGCCAACACCTGGGGTAAGGGACCTGGCTTACTGGTACTTGGTGACAGTACTTAGTCCAAGCAACAAGCTATTCACAGCAATGTCTCCCGAAGCAGTCACTTCAATAGTATGGGATTACAGAGGTCTCGACACATTATTCGAGACATCAGTTTTCTTTCTGGCAATCATAGGAAGTATAGCATTAATGAGAGGAATAAAGATAGTTCCTGAAAGATTAAGGAATTATTCATCAGGGATGAGTCCAATAGTTAAGACAGTAACTCGAATAACTGCTGGAATGATTATTGCTGTAGCAGCATCAATAGCCCTACACGGTCACCTAACTCCTGGAGGAGGCTTCCAGGGCGGGGCTACAGCAGCGGTAGCACCCTTGCTTCTTATGGTTGTTTTCTCAATATACTTCATAATTAAGTCGGGAATAACAGAGGAAAGAATGCTTGCTTTAAGGACTGCTGGCTTAGTAGGGATAGTGTTCACTGCTTTTTCTGCCTGCATTATTGCTGCTTCCTTAGGCACACAGGCATACGTTTTTCAGAACCAGCCTAAGAGCACTGCAGCAGTTGGTTTGCCTGCAAGCATCATGGGTTCACTAACTAGCGGTACCTTGATCTTCTTCAACCTGTTTGAGTTCTTCGCTGTTGCTGCTGGCTTCACAATAGTTTTCCTGCTTCTCTCAATACCGGAAAACATAGTTAAGCAAGCTTTAAGGGGTGTGGAAAGTGAGCACTGAATTAGATGTTTTCCTTTTCGGAATTATGACTTACGCTATAATAATGAATTTGGGGGTATCTCTCTATGGAGTGTTCAGGAGGCCATCAATAACTAAGAAAATAATTGCATTAACAATCTTTAGTGACTCGGCTAATGTGCTGGCAATAATTGTGGGTTATAGAGGTTGGCCCAATCCATGGCACTCGCCAATACCTCCTATACTATTAAATCGTCATCCTACTCCCCAATACATAAGTGAGTTCGCTAAGGTGGCTGTTGATCCTTTGCCTCAGGCCCTAGTCCTTACTGCTGTAGTGATAGGCCTTGCGGTCACTGTTTTCCTGGTTTTTCTTGCTTTACAACTCTACAGGCTGTACGGAACTGTGGATGTCAGGAAAGTTAGGAGGTTGAGGGGGTGAACGAGCTTGAGTAGGTTCAGCAAGGCTTTAGGTCCGGCCGTGCTTGCTTTCCTAACTTATATAGTGTTTACTGGTTCAGTTACTGGCTACGATCTAGTTACTGGTGCGCTTGTTGCTGGTGTCGTCGGTTGGTTAACTGCTAAGTTAATGGTTCAGAAACCTGTTAAGCTAGTTAGTATTGGAAGGTTTGCTTGGCTCATAACGTACTCGCTGATTTATTTCCTTTATTACGAAGTTAAGGCACACCTTGATGTTATGAGGAGAATACTGACTCCATCAATGCCAATTAATCCAGGCATTGTGAGAGTACCTTACGAGGTTAGAACCGATTACGCAATGACTGCAGTAGCTAATTCAATAACTAACACACCCGGCACTGTAGTTGTTGATATAGACCCTGAGGGAAAGAATTACTTCGTTCACTGGATTGACGTTAAGGCTACGGATCCTGAGGAATGCAAGAGGCAGATCTCACTCTCCTTTGAGAGGTTTCTTAAGAAGGTGTTTGATTGAGGTGATGTAGATGGTGGCTTTCAATGAATTAAGTGTTGGGGCTTTGGTTCCGGGCTTAATTGGTTTAGCCTTCATACTTCCAGCAATATCGTTAGGGGTGAAAAACAAGAAGTTCTTCCATATTTATGGGTCTCTGGTTACGCTAGGCGTAGCTGTAGTATCTACCTATAACCTGTTCGAGGCAATTAAGTCTGGCCCAATAATTTATGCCTTCGGTGGTTGGCCACCGCCCTTAGGTATTGTGTATGAGGTTGATTCACTAAGTGCTTTATTATCTACCCTTACGGCATGGTTGATTGTAGCTATAGTTATGTACAGCTGGTGGTACTTAAGGCTAAGTAATGGCTTACCTTACTACTATACGTTACTTCTAGGGCTTGAGGCTGGCTTGATCGGCTGCTACTACACTGGGGACGCATTTAACTTCTTCGTGATGCTTGAGGTGTTGTCCATCAGTGCGTATGCTTTAGTAGCTTACTATAGGGGTAAGGGACAAGCTATTGAAGCAGCAGTTAAGTACGGCCTGATAGGAGCTGTAGCCACAACAATA
>JALWQN010000073.1:9810-18365 GCA_027083115.1 Desulfurococcales archaeon | reverse complement strand
CCGTTAAGGAAAGGGGTTTAGTAATTAAAGTAATTCTTGAGACGAGCGTACTAACTGACGAAGAACTAATTAGGACGACAGAAATAGCGGTTAATGCTGGCGTCGACTTCGTTAAGACGAACTCAGGGTACGGGCCTAGGGGAGCAACATTAAGGGACATATACCTAATGAAGTCAGTTGTTGAGGGCACTGGAGTGAGGATTAAGGCAGCAGGAGGAATAAGGACAGCACTGGATGCCGCATCCTTCATTAAGGCAGGCGCTGACGTTATTGGGGCGAGCTCAGGAATCAAGATAGTTAATGAAGCAAACAATTACTTAAGAATAAGAAGTAAGTAAGCACATTACTCAAACCCGGCATAACTGAATACCTTACCTCAGTGATACATAAAGAAGAGCATCTGAAGCAATTGATGCTAAACCTAAAGGAATACCAACCAAGGAACCGCCAACAACGAAACCTACGAGAGTCGCTACCGTAAGCACTAAAGTAAGAAGGACCCCCCTCCTGATCGAGGCATCAGCAGTTAATGACCTAGTAATAAACATCAAGTTATGTAGGGCCTTATTGGACCTTAACCTACGGTACTCGGCAAGCCTGCTCAATTCCTGAAAACCGAAGTCAGTGAGCCTAAAGTAGATCTCTCTCCTCCCATTACCAACGGACTTAATCACTTTACGTAAGAAACCCACCTTAGTTCTCTTAGAAGTCACGGGCTCCAAATAATCGATGAGGGTAGACTCCTTAACCCTTAACAACCTAGCTAAATCCCTGAGGCTTAATTCCTTCTTAGGGGAAGAACCTATGGCTAGCATTGACTCATAAACATATTTATAGAATATTAAGCTCTTAGATAGTGCTAAGGAACCTAAAGAAATGTTATTAGGTGATTCAGAGTAAGCACTCCCTGAATCCTCCGAAAAGATGTTCTCAAGCTCGCTCACGAACTCGAGCCCGGCCTTAGTTAATGCGTATGAACCTAACGAAGCTCGCCTAACTAAGTCCTTACTCATGAGTTTCGACAGAGCGTCGTAAACCGACTTAGTGTTTATCCCAAGTTCCCTAGCAACCTCCTTAGGCCTAACTCGAGTTCCCTTAAAACCCATATAAAGAATTAACTCCAACTGAACCGTTGACCTAGAGAAATCAAGGGTGGAATCAAGCTTCCTCAGCAACTCAACCTTCGATAGCCTAGTACGTATAATAGATGATGCTACGCCCATAGCAGAACACCCCGAAGGAACTGTGACTCCGCAACTTCAGTAATAAATTTATAGTAAATCATATAAAGCATTCACCCCACTGAAGAAGGATCTCCAACGACGGAAACTTTTTTATTGTTTCCTAAAATTATTGAGCCAACCCTGAATGACATATCGCTCAAAGACTTCAACAGAACATAAAAGTTCTTCCCACTTAATAACGTATAATACGGGGAAATAATTAATAGCCAGAAATCCCTCCCTAAAGGAATCAGTGAAGTTACCCAATCTGACCCCCTGCGGTAAACCAAGAAAACATACCCTAGCGAGGAGGGAAGAATCATTGAATAATCAGCTAACTCCTCAGCCTCGGGGTTATTGTTCACGCAATCAATGATTCTCCCCTTACCTAGTAAACAAGCGTCACTCACCAAGACATTATCGACAATCATAGAAAGAAATTCCTTAACAGCCCCCATTAACCCACCAAGGTAGGTATGATAACATATTCATATAAAGGGCGACCAAAGTTTCGACGGACAGCAGAAAAATTAAGGAGAAGATTAGGCGGTAAGTCGTAAATTACCTAAGGAATCACTCGCCAGCAAACCACCGAAAAAGAAGCGGTGCTTAAACAACCCCGACCACATCATTACTGGTGAGGTGACAACTCAGATTGCCTAAAACCCGTAAAACTAGTAAACATAAGAAGGGAATCACTGGTATAGAAGCAGCTATAGTGATGATTGCCTTCGTTGTTGTGGCTGCTGCACTAGCATTCGTGGTGCTGAACATGGGTATGTTCACGACCCAAAGAGCAAGGCAGGTTATTGCTCAAGGATTACAGCAAGCAAGCTCATCAATAACTGTTGATGGCTCAGTAACAGGACTTGTTAACTCAAGCGGGAAAACACTTACCTTAATAGCAATACCTATAAGACTAGCTGGTCAGCAACCAGTGGACTTAGCTACATCAAAATCGACAATATCGGTTATCTTGGGAGATCATGCCTATGACAACTGGTATAAGGGAGTATTCACTAACGAATCAATAACATCAGGAAACACCACATATAGTTTCGATCCTAATGACTTAAATAGCATATATACTGCTCTCAATAATTCTGGTAAGAGTGATGGGGTTTACGTGTTCTTCGTACCTAGTACTTTAAGAAACAACAATACTGTGCTAGAGTCCGGTGAGAAAGCTATTGTCGTAGTGTTCTTCCATTCAAGTAATGGCCCAGCACCTTACGACACAATAAGGATAGAGGTCAGGCCACCTATAGGGGCACCACTAACTGTGGATAGAACTGTACCCGCAACCTTACCTGCAGGAGGAGCGATATCTTTGGGTTAAGGTGGTTCGGCATGAATGAAAAAAACAAAATAACAAAAGAAGAAACCCTTTTTCAAATAAAAAACAAATTAGTTTACCTCGTCGCCATTTATACAATCATTTCTTTCTTTCTTTCTTCAGCCTTAATTCTTTTTGTCTATAATGCGTACTTCTATGTTGGGGAAGAACTGAATACACCTATACTAGCGGCAGCACTTATTGGTGTTGTTGTATTATTGCATTGGGGTGTAAGTGGTTTTTTAGGGTTGCTTAGGGAGGTGAGCCATAATTGAGGAGATCAAGTCAATCATTAATGTTATCTGGCCATGTAAATGCCCCATCTGTAGGGCTACAGTTATTCCACTCCTTAATTTCTTCGGTAGGAGGTGGTTAAGAAAGATGGGTGAAGCGATTCAGGAAGAAAAAACTAGTGAAATCGGGGGAGAGGAAGCCAGTAAGGAAGAACTGAATCAATTAGTTAGTGCCCTAAAGGATGCTATAATAGATTTGAGAGAAACTGTCTCCGAATTAAGTAATCCGTTAATAAAGCTTGAAACCCCGACAGAAGCCCTAACAAACAAACAGAGAAAACAAGAAGGTGTTTCCCTGCCTGGTGAATTAGGAAGTAAGGTCAAAGAAAAAACACAACCTGCAACTTCAGTAACTGAGGGGAAGAAATTGAAAGAAGAGTTTAGTGAGCTACCGTCCTTCACGTTACCGATAGTATCCCCAACAAAAACCCTGCTTAATAAAGGAACTCAAGAAGGAAGTGGGGCTTCAGGCAGAGTACAGCTAAAGAAGGTCTTAAGTGTACTGAAGTTACTGCTGGAGCTAAAGGAAAGTGTTGACACACCCTTAATAGACAGGTATATAGGGATATTTAAGAGGCTGAATTTAGTTAGTGATGATGAAGCAAAGATTCTCAGGGATTTGATTGATTTAGTTACTGAGGGAAGTAAGTACAGCTTAACCGCAGAAGATCACGTCGCGATCATGGCTCTATTAGCGAAGAGCCTAGGCATTAGGGATGAAGAATTAGAAGAAGAAAGCCTTAAGATACTGTTGTCTACCATTAAGAAAAGGATTAAGGGCTTAGGAACTGCAGAAAGTGATCTCTCTAGGGAGAGCTGAGGGGTCATGAATGGGCGAAGCAACTGTCATGGTTCATGCCATCCTAACGATTGTTGGCATAGTGCTAGCGTCTATCTTCGCTGTCTACGTAATAGGGAGAATTAGCTACGTAAACAGCATAATGTCAGGTGTGCTCCAAGGCAAGCTCCAGGAGCTGCAGAGCGAAATAAAGATAGTGGCAGGATTCTATAATGGGTCGTCAGAGTATGACATATTTGTGAAGAATGTTGGTTCAGAATCCCTCCCTGAAGACGAACTATACAATAAGACAGAAGTGTATGTGGGAACATACGAGACATTAAGCAAGATGTATGTATTGTCGAACACCTCAACCAGTGATTCAGCTCAGTTAGTTGACCTAAATAATGATGGAGTCTGGTCCTCTGGGGAGACCATAGTTATTAAAGTACCTCCTCCAAGCTCAGACACATCAGTCCCGGTTAGGGTAAAGATAGTTTTACCCTCGGGAGCATCTGCGGAAGCCGTACTCACGGGGTGATGTGAGTGCCTGGGGAAATCACAATTACTGCAACAATAGTTTCATTCGTCCTTATAGCAATAGTTATTTCTGGGTTCATTTTCCTGGCTCATGCCACCATAGCTCTCCAAAACTCTTTGTTTGATTCAGTTAAAGACATGTATAGAACTGAAAAACAAGCTCTTTACATAGCTTCAGCAGTAAGAATTAATTCGACCTCCTTAGTCCTTAATTTAACAGTTAAGGGTGCTCCTATTGTTCCTTTAACTCGATCAGAAGCAATAGTTAAGTACGTTGATAATGAAACGAGCAAAACCATCGTACAATTACTAGAGTACGGAAGTAATCCAGGCTGGAGCATTAAAGGAATTTACGAAGGTTCGACATTGAGGGACATATCCACAGGCGATTATCTTTACCCTGGAGAAATTGCTGAATTAATAATTGACTTACCAACTAATGCATCACAAAAATACCCTATAGTAGTTACTTTTGTCTCCAACATTGGTGCTTCAACGACCTACCTCTTAGGTGGTGATTAAATGTGATAAGGAAAATAATTCCAACAAGTAATGAAGAATTAGACAATAGGTTAGGTGGTGGCTTTCCTTACCCCAACATAATTTTGTTTGAGGGAGATCATGGTTCAGGAAAAAGCGCATTAGCCCAGCAATTTTTCTACGGTGCCTTAAGATCTGGGATGACAGGCCTAGCAATAATAACTGAGGGTAAGTCAAGAGAATACTTAAAAAGTATGTCTGAAATTCAGTTAGACGCGACCCCATACTACCTAAGAGGTTCCCTAACCATTATTTCATTATACCTTAAGAGATTCCAGTGGAGACAAGATTTAGGCCGGAAGGTATTACCTATTATCGCTAACTACATAGAGCAAAAGAGTAGGAGGTATGGCATTTTCCTTATTGATTCCTTAACGCAGCTCTTTACTTTTGCACCGCCAGAGACTATCCTTAACTTCATGTCTAGGCTTAGGTTACTCGCCAGCAAAGGAAAAGGATTTCTCTTAACCATGCATCCGAACATCGTTAAGGAGGAGTTAGGTGCAGAAATAAGGGGGATGTGCGATGGCTACATAAAAGTAAGTAATACAGTAATAGGCGGGAATATCTACAAAATACTAAGCATTATTAAGATGAAAGGCATCCCAGCAGGCGCCGAATCATCCATAACATTCGATGTAGACCCTGCTATGGGTATTAAGATAATACCCATAAAAGCCGCTAAGGCGTGAGAGCCATGGCACCCTCCCTTAAAGTACCTTCACTTAAATTTAGATTAAGAAAAACACCTAAAATTAAGTTCAGAAGCGATTGTGAACTTCCTTACTATAGGGATAAAGAACCTTGGTATCTGAAGAAATACATTGAGGAATCTAGGGAAAAGTATGGGGAACTAGAGGTAGTCGAGAAGCCACCTTCCACATACAAATTCAAGAGAAAATATAATGTCGTTTACCCAGTGGGTGGTGGCATATTCATCAACGCATTAAGCGAAAGAACAAAAAGCGGTTATCCACGATACGTAGTTATTGAACCACCGCGACCTCCTGAAAGAGTTCTATCTATTGCTGAAGAGGAAATAGCTACCTTAATTCCTGAGGGTGTGGTTCCTTCCTCACCACAAGAAAAGGCTTGCTTAATGCTGGATTTAGCCAATAAGGCTTTACCAGCAATATTAGGAAGAACCAGGTCCCTCCTTAGAGACGGCATACCTCCACCCGAGATAGGTAAGGTTGTGATCTATCATGTGATACGTGATAAGATCAGCGTTGGTGTTCTCGAACCCTTTATAAGAGATCCTTTCCTCGAAGATATCTCCTGCAGTGGCTTAGGGAACATCTACATAATCCATAAGGTCTTCGGACCTATGGAGAGCAGTGTTGGCTTTAAGGATGAAGCATCATTAAACTCCTTCATAATTTCCCTAGCAGAAAAAATTGGGAAGCCGATCTCTAACGCGAGGCCCATAGTTGACGCCACATTACCTGACGGTTCACGAATAAATATAGTGTATGGTTCTGACGTGAGCCTAAGGGGCTCTAACTTCACAATAAGGAAAGTATCTAAGACTCCATTAAGCATTACTCAGTTAATCAGTTGGGGAACATTTGATTCGAGAATTGGTGCGTACGTATGGATGCTTTTAAGGGAAGGAATGAGTGGCTTCGTATGCGGAGAGACAGCAAGCGGAAAAACCACATCATTAACCGCAATGTTGCCTTTCATCAGGCCAAGCGCTAAGATAGTATCCATAGAGGACACAGCAGAAGTAGTGGTCCCTCATCCTAACTGGACAAGGGAACTCACTAGAGACACGGGTAAAAAAGAGAGTAGTGTGACAATGTTTGACCTACTTAGGGCAGCCCTCAGGCAAAGACCTAACTACATCATTGTCGGTGAGATTAGAGGAGCCGAGGGCAACATAGCTTTCCAAGCAATGCAAAGTGTTTCTTGGGATACTCCAATAATGGTTAAAGACCTTAAAGCAGGCAAGATAGAATTAAGGAAGATCGGTGAAGTGATAGATAAGTACTACAAGGGAGATGAGGAGGGAGCACCTAAAAAAGCAGATGATTTTCTTATCTTATCAATGAACAAGCAAGGAAAGGTAGTCTGGTCGCCCGTAAGGTACGTCCTTAGGCATAAGGCCACAAAAATATATAAGATAACGTACGAAGGAGAGGGCTTCATTAAGGCAACAGGATCCCATAGTGTCTTCGTGCTAGATCCTGAAACGCAGAAGGTGTATCCTAAACCAGTTACTCAGCTAAAAGAAGGGGATTTGCTAATCACTTTCGTTAACAGAAATCCTGAAAAAATCCCTGAGGAACTATCTGGTTTAGGGGAAATAATAAACAAATGCAAACCTTTCGGGAAAGAATGTGATTTAACACTAAGTAAGGACTCCTACACGAAACTACAATGGTTACTTCGACTATCTGGGCTTATCCCAGCAGTAACTAAGTTACTGCGTAAAGAAGATGAAGTCAAGGTAAAGCTTAAGTTGATGAAGAGAAAGGATTTCCTTAGCTCATTGTTATCTAAGCCCAGAAATACAGGAAATGCTGGTGTACTTAAGTGGCTCCTTAACACAGACATGCAGGTTTTAAGGGTTACTTCTGTTCAAGAGTTGAGCTATGATGGATACGTGTATGATATCTCAGTACCTCAAACAGAGTTATTTATTGGTGGAGAAGTACCTATAGCACTTCATAACACAGGTCATCCAGTACTATCGACATTTCATGCTGCAGACATAGATAAATTGGTTCAGAGATTAACTAATGAGCCCATAAACGTACCTAAAACTAATATTGATTCCTTGAATTTCGCGTGGTTCCAGAGCGCAGTATATACTAAGCAAGGATTTCTTGCTAGGAGAGTTATTAGGGTTTATGAAGTTATAGGTTATGATGCATCATCAGATTCGATACTTTCTATGCCTGTATTTAATTGGGATCCAACCACTGACCGGTTCATCTTTACTGGACGAGGCGCGAGTTACCTGCTTGAAGAAAAAATTGCGGTCATGAAGGGCATACCTAGAAAGCAAATAAAGCAGATATACGATGAGCTGGACCTAAGAGCGGCTTATCTGAAGGAGTTAGTGAATAGGAAAGTCTTTAATTATTGGGATGTTTGGAGAGCTGTTATTAAGGCTGACGGGCTAGGTGTTGAGACTGCCTTAAGGAGATTAAGGCAGGGGACTTTACTATGAGCTCAAAACTCAGAAGCCCTCACTTAAGGAAAATATTCGGCAGATTAAGCAAGTGGAACACAATAATTAAGTCTATAGTTATCTCTGTGAGTATTTACTTAGCTTACTTCGGGATCTCCTACACTGGAATTCAGTACCCCCTCAATTACGTCCTAATAGCGGGAGTTGCTTTCTTCCTATTTATTGGACTATATGCCCCTCAGCTCATGGGCGTCTTGAAAAAAGGAGAAGAACCTGACTTGGAGTACGTATATTTATTGACCCATATGTATTCTGTAAGCACCAGCAAAACAGCAAACACAAATATTGTTGGTTCTGTATCCAGTAAGGATCTATACCCTAAGTATGCTGGGTTTTTCAGGAGGATCTACATGTTAGTTAAGGAATATGGTTATGACTTCCCTAAAGCGGCCTTAATCGTTAGTAAGGATGTCAAGAAATTCAAGTTTCTGAATGACTTCCTAAAAAGGTACGCCGCATCTGTTAAGGTTGGGGAGGATACAGAAAGGTTCATTGATGTTGAGCTCCGTAATAATAAGAACTTCTATGAATACTTATATTCTCGTATAATGGATTCAGCAAGGGTTCTTTTAGGCGTTTATTCTGCAGTTATGACATCAGTAATTTTTGTGATTGCTAACCTACTTGTTCTTTCATTTATTTTTGG
>JALWQN010000073.1:0-9800 GCA_027083115.1 Desulfurococcales archaeon | reverse complement strand
TCATTATATTAATCTCTTTCTTAGCCTCCTTCGCCTCGTTGGGTGCGGTAGCCTTCACTGTTTGGGTAGGTATGCCTAAAGAAGAAGTAATCGTTGGTGGTTCAGAGCGCAAGAAAGTTTTTGAGTTGCCTTACATAGTTACTTTAGCCAGCATAGCGGGGCTGCTGTGGTTCATTGTTTTGTACATTTTTGGATTAGTTAATTTAGATCCGTATCTACTCATAATTATCAGTGGTCTCATACTTTTGGCTCCAGGAACCTACTATAAAATGATCGATGACTACGTGAAGAAAGTAGATGTTGATTTTCCAGTATTTATACGGATGTATGCTAACAATTTATCAATTCTTCCATCCCCCTTCAAGGCTTTGGAGCCAATGATCGGAGTAATTTTTGGTAAGATAGCTATGGCTGCTAATAGGTTATATACATTATTAGGTAACAACATTAGCTTTTCTGTGGCACTCAAAGAATTTGCTAGGGAAAGCAAATCCGAGCTCGTGAGAAGGGCCTCCACAATATTAGGAGATGCCTTCAAATTCGGTGCTGACATGTATAAGGTTGGTCAAACTCTTTCTGATATAGCCTTAATGATTGCCAGAAACAGAAGGAGAAGAAACCAAATATATAAAACATTTGAATCATCCGTTTATGCCTTACACATGACTAACGTCCTCCTCATCTCGTTTATTACGGTACTCATGAACATTTTCTCTCAAGCACTAATTCAGATAAGAACTCTTATTCCCTTTTATGCCGTACCACCGCATGTAGTTAATTATCTGGGATTAGGGGTTGCTGTCCTCCTAACTTTCATTAATGCTTTTGCATTGACTGCTGTGAGTGGCTCCAGCAAACACATATTTATTTATTATACAGGCCTTCTCCTGCTTATTGGGGGAGTAAGCGCTTATGCATCAGTTATGATGGTTAAGTATATGCTTCAGCCCTTAAGTTCAATAATTAATGAGACTATGAAGCCAATTCCTTAAGTGATTAATTCATTTTGGAGGAACAATATATTTAATTAAGTCACTTAGTGTTATACTCCCGACGAGTTTTTTATTGCTAAATACAAGCAAGCCCTTCACAGTCTTTTCCAGCATTAGCGACGCTGCTTCGCCAACACTACTTAAAAAACTAATCGTGGGGACAAAGGGCCTAAGAATTTCCCCCACAAATATCTTATTTAGAGATTTCTTGGCTCCGTGCTTTACCAGAAAATCCATTAAATCAAGTAATGAATTAAGAAGAACATCGGGGGTCAATATCCCTATGATATTTCCTTTCGAACCAGTAACTGGTAACGTAGGGTTATCTCCTTCTAATATTAGTTTTCTAGCTAATAATAAAGAATCTGTATCCTTCAGTATGGGAGGTAAGGGGCCGATTAATTCTCTGATACTTTCTTTTTCGTTCTTTAGGGTTTCCGCTATTTCCCACTTCGTGAAAAGGTATGTATTTCCTTCCTTATCTTCCACAACAACACTACTAATATTTTTATCAATCATTACCCTAGCCGCCTTAAGAACTGAGACGGTATAAGGCAAAGTAATTACTGGGGAAGACATCACTGAAGAAACATGTAAGGTAGTTAAAGGAACCCTTCTCCTCCTCGCTAAGGCAACCCTAGAAAGAATGTCCTTAACCGTGACTATGCCCTCAAGCCTCCCGCCATTAAACACTAACGCCCTATCACTACCTTCCTTAAGTAACGCCCTAACCAACTCCTCCAGTGAATCGTTCTTACTCACCCTCAAATAATCTCTCCTACTTAACTCACCAACACTAACCAAGTCAGGATCCAAAGCCTCACACCTTCCGTAAGGCCTTAATGACGTCATACTTAGTAAGTAAGCCGACCAGGGCCCCCTCCCCATCAACCACAGGCAAAGTACCTATCCTGTTCTTCACCATAACGTCAGCAGCAACAGCTAAGTCCTCATCAACACCCACAGTCAATGGGTCAGGGCTCATTAGATCTCCAGCCAAAGGTATTGTGTAGAACCGCACAACACCCTCAAAACCCCTACCAACAATACTCATTTTCTTATAGTACTTAACCCTCCTCCTAAGGAAGGGCTCAAGATTAAGGAACATCACGTCAGACTTCGTTATTACCCCAATAGGGATCCCACTCTCAACCACAACAACCTTACCTAACCCAGACTCGTTCATCAAGTCAATAACGTAGTAGAGGCTGTGGGTAGGAGTTACTGTAGGGGGCTTAACGTTCATGAAGTCCTTAACCCTGAACCTACCGTGGTACTTCTCCGCGAAAGCCCTAACCAAGTCCGCCTTAGTTAAGATCCCCATCAAAGACCCTTCACTACCTATGACAAGCAGCGAACCAATTCCTCTCTTAATCATTGCGTGAGCAGCGGACTTAATGGTTCTCCCAGGCTGTATCGCGTAGACAGGACTACTCATTATTTCGTAAGCCATGATGTTCGATAAGGGCTTAATGTATCTCTTCTTGTTGTAGACCACCCGAACGAAATCACTCTTACTTATTATTCCCTCAACCCTCCTCCTAGGCGAGTCCGTAATCACTACCTTACCTATCCTGTGCCTAATCATTAAGTTCCTTATGTGGGATAAGCTGTCAGTCCTTAAGGAAGTAATTACTGGGGAACTCATGTATGTGGAGACTCTTGAGGTCATACCCATCACCCCACAACAATACCGTAAATAATGTCTCTAGCCGTGACTATCCCCCTCAACTCATTACCCTCAATCACTAAGGCATGACCCCTACCCTCACGAACCATCGCTTCAGCGGCCTCACCCACGTCGTCCTCAGGACCTACCCTAACCGTGTTCCTGGAGAGAACCTGCCTCAACGGCAGGGCCCTCAACTCATCCACTGTTTTGCTATTAAGCACCTCGAAAATCCTGTGATTGCCTATTAACCCAACGATGTTCTTCCAGGTCACGACACCAGCTAACGAACCGTCCTCCGTGACGGGAACCCTCCTTATTCCAGCCCTAACCATGAGCTTCATCACGTTCTCCAGAGTAGAGTTAATGCCGATAGTTATTACGTCATCAGTCATGACTTCCCTAACCTTAACGCCCACGGGCTTACCGGCCAAGTACTTCATTATCTCCCACTCGCTAATTATCCCTACATACATGCCCTTACTCAATACTGGAAGCGCACCGACCCCGTAATTAATCATTAACTCAAGTACTTCAGTGAACTTAGCGTTTATGTCTGCAATAACTGGGTCAGGAGTCATTATGTTTGATGCCGGTAGCTTAAGGGCATCATAAAGCAGATGCATTCCCTTCTTAAGCACTATATCGTGCTTCCTGCCCCCACCCAAGTAATCAATTACGTCCATACCGCTGACCACCCCAAGCACCTCCCCACCAGTATTCAGTACGGGAATCATCCTGAAGGGTAAGTTAGTCATTAACTCACACACCCTAAGTATAGGCGTTGAGTCATTAACTGGGGTGATGTCCTTCCTTAAGAGAGGATCTAACTCATGAACCCTCTCATGAACCTTATTCCTGAAGTTAGGTCTTCCATCACTCCTTAACCACCTATTTCTTTCCCTAACCCTTCTAGGGGTATATACCTTAACCGACTTAATCACCTCCAAAGAATGACTTAATGGGTTCTGAAGTGGAAATAAGCTGATACCGCGTCACTCCTGTCGATAATGCCCAAGAGCTTACCTCCATCATTAACTACCGGAAGCCTACCTATGTCGTTCCTCACCATAAGGTTAACTGCCTTCTGTAGCGTGTCCTGAGGGCCGACAGTTATTGCAGGTGAAGTCATCGCTTCCCTAACCTTAGGGCCTGCCCTAGGTCCTGACTCAGACTCAAGCTCTATTCTCGTGTACCCCTTCCTTAAGAGGTCGTGCTGAGTGATCATCCCGACAACCACGTCCTTCCTCTTAATTACTGGGAAGCCACCATATCCTGTGCTCAGCATCTTCCTCCAGACCTTACTTACTGGGTCCTCAGGAGTGAAAGTAACTACCTCCTCAGTCATTAATTCGGAAACCCTAGCCCTATGCTTAGGGTGCTCGCTCCTCAGCACGTTCCTCAAGTAATTGCTTAAGGAAATAACCCCCAAACACTTGTTTGTGCCTTCATTAACTACTGGAGCGAACCACACGTCCAGCTCAATCATCGCCTGAAAAGCCCTAACTGCATCCTCACCCTCCACAAAAACCAGTTTAGGAGGGTCCATAACGTCACGAACTAAAGCGTTAGATTTCGTGGAGGATAAGGAAAGCACGTGAATCCTGGTCACAACACCCTCCAACCTACCTTCAGGACCAACCACTGGCAGCATCCTTAAAGCGAGGTCACGGAGGAGTGCGCGAGCATTAGTTAGTAGGTCTGAAGGTGATACGTGAGGATAAGAACGATCCATGAAGGATCTAACACGCAATTTTACACCACATAAATATATCCGTTCAGGCGTTTTAATGTTTCAATCCCTGACCTGAAACCTAATTATGTCGCTGGGTCCAGGAACCCTAGCAACTATGTCGGACTCCTGTAAACCAAGGAACTCGTAATTCATTCCCTTCAATCCCTTAATGAATTCCTTACTTACTTCCGAGGGCTTAAGGGATCCAGGCACTAAAGTCACGTAAGCAATGACGTCATCATCATTAAGTAACCTCTCCTCAGGCCCAGAAACAACTTCATAATACTTCCCGTCCAAAACCTTAATCCCTACAGAAACCCTTAACTCAACCCCCTTAATCAGGTTCTTCCTTCCGTAAATCATGAAGGAACCCTTAGGCAGGTATTGTCCTGGGGGAGGGGACTTACTGACTTGCTTCCCCCAAACCCAGAAGGCATCTAATGCACCAACTCCCTCATCCCATCCCTTACTGTAGGAGACAGCCATAACGGCAACCTCCCTCAAGTCCTTATCTCCCGGGAACCTGCCTTCGGTCTTAAGGACGAATGCGGAACCGCCGTGAATCACTGCATGAATAAAGATGTCTTCAGCACCTAAGTACTTGCTAACTACTTTCTCGTTCTGTTGGGCATCCCTCCCACCAATAGCTAAGTAACCCCCGGAGGTAATGAGCCAGTGGAACTGATGGAACCACTCAACCTTCTTAACTACCTTAACTACTTTCCTTCTTTCCTCCTCCTCAGCTAGAGCCTTCCTCAACCTGTCCTCAAGGCTCTTAACTGACTCCTCAGCTTTCTCAACCTTCCTCCTCAGGACACCTAATTCCTTCATTAAGCGAACATACTGCTTTTTAACGTCCTCATTAACTCTTAACCTTATTTCCTTATCCTCAACCAGCAGGGTGAAGGTGCCTTTAGATGGGTCATAACCTAACACACTGCATTCCTTAACCCCTTCCCAACCCACTGTCTTAACCTTCTCGTTAACGCAGCCCCAAACACCCTCAACAAACGGGTACTTCACCTTAAACACATTCAGCACTTCACTCAATTCCTTAACTCTCTCCCTCAAACCCCCCAAATCCCTTAACGCCTTATCCAAGGTGTTCTTGATCTTTAGGCTCTCAGCACCACCTTCAGGAGCCCTAGAGAGCTGCAGTTGAGTGAAGTAATTATCGATTGCTTCATTCATGGATCCGTATTCACTAACTCCACAACCGTCAGGAATCTCCTTAGGTATGAAGGGATGGAAGGATAAGGGTTTACCGCCACAGAAAATAATTACTGGCTTAGGGTTCTTAATTACTTCATCAATAAAGCCAAGCAATCTACTCCTAATTAAGGAAATAGTTTCCTCACTCAGGTCACTTACTCTACTCTTCCTCAGGCCTTCCTCAACAACCTCATTAACTACTTCAGGCGGGAAACCTAATCCCTTAATTAATCCACTACCTAACGACCCATAATTCATTAACCTACTTACCCATTCATTAAGGCCAAGGTCTCTTGGGTCAGGAAAGGTAGGTGGGTAAGAGTAATTAATGCCGGGCCTAACGACCCTGTCCTTAACCGAGATATCTCGGTCTGAGACAAGCACCTTACCTCCCTCATCAATTAAGGCAGCTACACCCCTAGGGATTAACTCAATAATGAAGTGAACCATACTGCCTGACTTAAGAACTTCAAAAACAAGTATTCTCTCAAACCTGAACTGATTGACCGCCTTAATTCTTGCGTTCCTCAAGAACCTCCTGAAGACCTGTACCCTGCCCGCCAAACCCTTACTTCCTAACCTACTCGTTAAGTTAGCCCTTACACCGGGCTCCAAAACCACGTGCTTTAATCTGCCATCACGCGACCTAACCTTAAGCAATAATCCCTTATTGATTGAGTAAAGGTTATCCACCCAACCATCACTTAATTCATCATTAAGTTCTGAAGCAACCACAGCAACATCCAATGAACTTAATGATTTCTTAGGCTTCATCACCCACCACCTCAACACAGTAGCCCTCTAACCTAGTGAGCCTGCCATAAACACCCCTACACACGCTCCCCACCCCCTCCCCTCCTTCACTCGAGGAAAGCACAGTGTAGGCAAGGATCCCCCTATCCTCAGTAAGTGACCTCAAGTTATTGATTATTCTTATGTCACTAACCCTATCCCTAATTACCGTGAAAGAAAAAACCGTGTTGAAGGCACCCTCCCTGAAGGGAGGCCTCATCAAGTCCCCAGCAACAAAATCAACCACCAAGTAATTACTTCCTAAATTCATGAGGTGCTTCATTCCTTGAAGCAATAGATTAAGGCTTAAGTCAATCCCTATATAATGCCCTCTCAAACCCCTACTAACTAACTCATGAAGTAGCTTACCAGTCCCACACCCGGAATCAAGAACCCTAACCGAAGCATTAAGCACATCAAAACCCAACTTATTCAGTACCTCAACGTACTTAGCCCTCTGCTCCTCACCGTATAATTCATCATAGGCTGATGCCAGAGAATCGTACCATTCCAGCAAATCAACCTCGCGCATCACCCTAAAACACCTGCCCCAGGTTTATACCTTAACTCCTTACGCATGCAACCTCACGATAGCCTCAAAGAAAGCCACCCAAGAAATGAACTCAAACGAGAAGAAAGTGGCTATACCCTTACGTAATGTGCCGTAACGAAGTGTCCTGTCCGTAACGTAGGTCGCCACAAAGTAGTTAACTGCATAAACAACCAGTAAGGTGATGTCCGAGTATGGATGACCCATCAACTCCCACAGCCAAGGTGTTAAGGAAGCAAGCAAGAAACCGAAAACAATTCCCAAAACACCCTTAACGAAGTCAATATCCTTAAGTAAATTCTCCCAACGCGTTGCCGATCACCCTAGACACTCACTCAAGTAAGATAATAAGTGATTCATGCCCTTAATCACTTGCTCCTCGCCTAAATCGCTACATGAAGTAAACACCTGGATCTTGCTAGGGACTTCATAAGGGTGCGTGAGGACCTCCCTAACAAATATGGCCTTAATCACCCCTGAAGCGGGCCTCCCCTCCAGAAACACAGTGTGACTATTGAATACCTTAACACACCTGAAGACGCCTGTGGGAGTAACCACTGAGTTACTGCAGAACTTCCTCAAAGACTTAATGGTCTTACGGAATTCGTCACTACCTAATTTGATTGTCAGGTAGGGCTTAACTATGCAGTACCTCGTTAATTCATTCAGTTCATTTACGGCTTTAATCAATTCACTAAGTGATTCGGGCTTTACTTTAAGGTGAGCTCTTATTTCCCCAGACTCGTAATCGGTTGAGACCTTAGCCCTCAAATCCATTAAGGCCTTCAACACCTTCAGACTGCTTCCAACAACACGAATTATTAAGTATGCATTAAATGAAGTCCGCATAACCCATACCTTCCAAGTAAGTTGCTGCGTTCATGATGACCAAGGGAAGAAGTCTCTTCGGCACATTATAATATGTTAGGGCCTTCCTTCCCGAGAGCGGACGAACAATTACCTTATAGAACTCATCAGCTTGAATACCCTCACTAACTTTCTCTAGGCTGTCCTTACCTAAGTTAATTACTGTGGACTTACCTGGATCAAGCTTATCAGTCATTAATGATACGGTGTAGATCCCTCCGTACTTCGGGGTAAAGCTATCCTTAAGGTCGTTTCGGGCAAGCCTTTCCAGGTCATCGGCTAGGGCCCACCTAACTCTCCCATCAAAAACATCATATATCATTATTGCCTTAAGCCTGCCTTTAAGGGCACGCATTCTCTTAAGCTTCCTCTCAACGTATGCTGGAGGCAAGCCCGAAACCTCAGCAACCTCCTCAGCAGTTAACGCCATCCCCTTCAATGATTCGGCAATTACGTGCAGTGACCCCCCATACCAGGGCCTAAGGTTCGGAGCCTTAGATATCACCTCAGCTATGGGGGAGGGACTTAAAGCATTAACTGCCCTTAAGCTGATGCCGCCAGCCAGAAGCTCCTTAATTAGTTCAGTGTTTTCCGCATCGTTATTGAACTCATCAATAACTTGCTTTATGGCTTCCTCCTTAACTAAGGAGTTCTTAAGGCTTCCGAAGGAAGGCAGTAGCTCCCTTAACTTCATGTGGTACTGGGGAGTTATCTTGATTGCTTCCTTAATTAAGTAATTTCCGTCGAGACCCATGGCCTTAGCTGTATTAAGTAGGTGGAGAATGTTCTTTGAAGCAATGCCGTAGGGAGAGACCCTCACACTAACTACTCCCTTCCCTGAAGACAAACCAATGTATGCGAGAACGTAGCCAAGCAACTCAAAGAACCTGTGTCCCATAGGCCCGTAAAGCACCTCAAGTTCATTAAGGCGCTCAACCAGGAGCTCAGATTCTGTTGGTGGACTAACCCCATACTTCTCGAACCACTTAACAACTTCCTCATCACATATGCCGCACTCCTCACACTCACTCAGGCACCTGAAGAATTTCTTGCTTAGTAAGGTTGAGTGACTTATTAGGCTGCCTGACCAAGAAGGTATCACGCCTGACGATCCTGCAGGATGGACGTTAACGGCCTTATGGGTTAAGTCAATGCTTGTTACCTCCCAAACCCTACCACCTATTCTTACCTTATCCCAAGGCCTGAGGTACTTAAGCACGTAAGTCATGTCTAAGGACCCTATCTCTTTAGCAACGAATTTAACGGTGAACTTGTCGTCATTATTTTGTATTGTGCTAAAGAACCTCCTAATATCTACGCCAGCACCTCCCTTACTCCAGACCTGATAGAAGAACCTACCTGTCCTGACTTTCTCCTCACCTAATTCCTTAAGCAACCCGTTACTTTTCAGGAGCTCAATGAGCTTTAGTAAGTCCCTCGCTCTTTCCCTGCACGGCTGCACTGAAGTAATTATATCCATTAACTCACTGATTTTGACGTGCCTTTTTAGACAATGCCCTAAGACCTCCCTAGAAACCACGTCAAGATAGCAAGGCATTTCAGGGGATTCCTCATTAATTCCTTCATCAGTAAGTTTCTTAGCGGCTAAGGAAAGGTAGTAATCGCTTTCAGCATCAACAAGAATTACTGCCTCACTAATTTCATCCACCTTATGTTTTGCTCTACCAGCCCTCTGGAGGAGCGAGTAAACAGAAGTGGGTGAGCCGACATGAATGACTCTGTCTATATCTCCAACATCAATACCTAACTCAAGGGTTTTGGTAGCTATAACAACCTTGATATCTCCTTTACGGAATAGTGACTCAACACCCTCCTTAACTTCCCCAGATATTGATGAGTGATGTACTGCGGCCTTACTTGATGAGTCATTGCTTAAGCCCTCCAGAAGCCTCTCAGCTAATCTCCTAGAGTTAACGAATACTAGGGTCTTGCTTCCGTCACTAACTAACTCATCAAGAGCAC
>JALWQN010000072.1:3044-5048 GCA_027083115.1 Desulfurococcales archaeon | reverse complement strand
ATCTGATCTCAGTTATCGAGGAAATAGTTAAGTCAGTAATGCCTACTGAACCAGTGCACGGATTCCCTCATGTAGTTAGAGTTCTAAGGTTAACTGAAAGCCTAAGCAAGAATTATGAGGGCATAATCGATAAGGAAGCCCTTGTTATTGCTGCCTTGCTACATGATATAGGAAGACTAGGTAATGATGAGAAAAACCATGCTGAGGCCTCGGCTAGGGTAGCTAATTCATTACTAACTTTATTGGGATATCCCGAAAAGAAAAAGAAGCTCGTTATTGAAGCTATTAGAGCTCATTCATTCTCTTCAGGTATTTATCCAGAAAGCCTCGAAGCAAAAATACTTAGTGACGCTGACAAGCTAGATGCTTTAGGGGCTATTGGGATCGCAAGAGTATTCATGTACTCATGTGAAGAAGGGAGAGGTTTAGAAGAATCAATAAATCATTTCAGGGAAAAAATACTGAAGTTACCTGACCTAATGAATACTCCAGAAGGTAAGGAGGAAGCCCTTAGACGCGTTAAGATAATCAAGGAGTTTCTTGATGAGCTTATGAGAGAGATATAATTCATAGCTTAATTACATCCTTCAGAAGTTTCTTGAAGGAGTGCGGAGGGGCCTTAGGAGTAACGAACTCTACTATCAAGTACTTTATCGATGGTTCGGCCTCCATCAACCTATCCCTTAACTCATTCCTCAGTTCCTCAATTTTCTCGGCACTAAGGTTTGGAGGTATCTCAACCTGCATAATTATTAAGTATTCCGAAGGACCTAAAACCAGTGATTTAACTTCATTAACATCAATCACATGAGGCAAAGACACTGCAACCTTAATTGCTCTACCAACCACGTTACGGGGCGCTGAAGCACCTATTAAAACATTAAAGTATTTATAACCTAAACTGATTGATGAAATCAGCAAAATACCTGATATCGTTAGAGCGCCATAAGCATCGAACATAGGGTTTAAGGTCATTAATGCCATCAGCGCTGTTGCGTCACCAACAGCGTCGGATATATTTTCCACTAATGTCCCCTTAACTGAGGGATCCTCGCTCGAAACCCTGTACTCCTTAATTGCCCAAACAAGAACAGCAACATCCGCTATGGCAGCAACTGATAACGTAGTTACTGACGTTAATGAGCTGCTAACCGGGTTGACAGACCTTAACTGATTGACTCCTTGAGTAAAGGATAAAGCAAAGAGAAAGCCACCAACTATGGCAGTAGAAATCAATCCACACACAGATATGCTTCTCCCGAAACCAAAAGGGTACTTAAGTGTGGGTTTCTTATACATAACTAAGGCTCCTACCGCAAGCAATCCTGACCCAATAAAATCTCCTAGCGCGTGAAGAAATTCCGCATTAACCGCTGTTGAACTAGAAGTAATTACTGATATGGCCTTCAGGGCCAAGGCCACAGAATTCATCAGGAACGAAAAATAAATGACCTTCATCCTAAACCACTCGCATTATGCCTTTCGAACCTTTAAGCTTGATTGCTTCCTTAAGAATCTCAATAACTGAGAATTGATTGAGAGAAAAACATGCTTTAAGATTAAATAGCTGATGTCTGAGGCTGTAGTGAGGATGAAGAGGCTGTTGCCCGAATAACCTCATCGTATTTTATGTAGGCTATTAGTAGGAAGATTCCCGGTAAAACACCACCAAGGATCAAACCAATTACTGCCCAAATCAAGGTCTTCTCTTTTGCCTCAGCATACCTTTTTGAGTCAACTAAAGCATTAATTTCCCTTATTTCAGTGTAAATTACGTAATCAATAACGCCGAAAATGAAGTAAACTATAGGACCTACCAATACGGCAGGGTAATGTATTGCCACCCATAACGCAATAATCCCACTAATGAACCCCCATAACACCAGCACAATAGCCAGAACTAACGAAAGAATTCTCGCTACCTTCAACATCGTTTTGATTGTATCTAAGGCAGGGATAAACTCTTGCTTTCCGTTCTTAGACCCGCTATCCAACTTTTTCACA
>JALWQN010000072.1:0-3034 GCA_027083115.1 Desulfurococcales archaeon | reverse complement strand
ATTTTTCACATCTTTGGATTTATAGACTCGAATAAATAAGTTTTACTTCAGAACCTTAAAGTAAAAGGGTATGTTTATCAAGATAACACCCACCAAGAATTATTAGCACACAATAACGACGATATTCGGAAAACCACTATAGCTTTATGTGAGTGTAGGGAACGCCAGCTATAATTCCTTAAAGCTCCTGAAAGGGGCACTTAGAGGCTCCCTCTTATGCCTGCTCTTATTATGCAGTTCCAGAACCTTCTCGACTGCCTCATACGGAATACCTGAGGCTTTCGGTATTTCCTCAGGCTTTAAGCCCTCATCAAAAAGCCAGTAAAGCACTTCGTCAATTACATCATAAGTTACTCCTAACTCACCTTCTGCAGTATGTCCTGGCCATAAGTCAGGTGTTGGAGGTCTTGAAACTGCCTCAAGAGGTAAGTTAAGGTATTTACCGAACTCCATAACTTGACTCTTAAATAACCCTATAATTGGATAAAGGTCTGCAGCACCGTCACCCCACTTAGTGAAGTAACCTATTAACCATTCAGACCTATCACTAGTTCCTACAACTAGCCTTCGCTCTGAATTAGCTATAGCATATAGGACCGTCATTCGTGTACGGACTTTAATATTCCCTCTGATTACTTTATCGCTTTTTTTGTAATTCATCCCAAGCTGTTTAAGCACAGAAGAAACTATTGGAGTAATATCAATGGTTGTTAATTCAATACCTATTGTATCAGCGACCTTACGAGCTATTAAAGAAGACTCCGGACTTGATTCTATGTCTGGCAGTGAGATAGCTTTAACTTTGCTTGAGCCTAAAGCCCTAGTAGCTAATGCAGCAACAACGGACGAATCACTCCCGCCGGAAAGGCCCAATACCACTCCTTCGGCATTAGATGCTTTAACAGCGTCTGCGATAAAGGAGGTTATCACTTCCTCTGCCTTCCTGTAATTGACCCTTAAGTGAGGTGGTAGCATTTTCGCACCTGGTTATTTTATATTCCTTCAGGAATTAGAACGTTACTTTTATGGCAAATTAATAATTTTATTATTTCCTTGAGTATTTCCTTACATGGTGTGTCAATGCCTAAAGTTGTTGCGACAGCTCCAGGCAAAGTAACTCTTTTTGGTGAACACGCAGTCGTTTACGGGTATCCTGCCATAGTCACTTCCATAGATAGAAGAGTTTACGTAACTGCTACCCCACGAAACGATAATATCATCAATATTTCCGCATACGACTTAAAAACACCGGGAATTATAGTGACCTACAAAGGTAGCGAGGTCTTCGTGACTACTGACTACGGGAAAAGCCTATCTGCAGTTTCTTACCTTAATAAGGCAGTAGATATAACTGCCAATTACTTGGGTATTAAGAGAGGCATTGACCTGAAAGTGAAGTCAGAGATGCCTGTGGGGGCAGGCCTAGGAACCTCAGCAGCGGTTTCTGTAGCTACCATAGCTGCATACGCAAGCGCTCACGGCTACTCATTAAGTAAGGACGAAATAAGTGAGTTAGGGTGGAGGGTGGAGAAAGAGGTTCAGGGCCTTGCCTCACCAATGGATACATCTATTGCTACCTACGGGGGTTTCCTTAAGCTCGTTGGTGAAAGAAACGAATTCCATAAAGAGAAACTGGAGGTTAAGGTCGAGATACCCGCTGTAATAGCTTATGTGGAAAGAAGCAAGTCAACTAAAGAAATGGTTCTAAAAGTTAAGGACCTATTTGAGAGACATAAGGACGTAGTTAATGGCATATTTCGCTTAATAGGGGAGGTCACCGAGGAAGCTGAGGAGGCGCTGAAGGCTGGGGATCTTAGAACCTTAGGCGAATTAATGAACATCAATCACGGATTATTAGATGCTTTAGGTGTTTCTGACGCTAGACTTAATGAATTAGTTCATCTAGCTAGGGTAGCTGGTGCTTTAGGCTCTAAATTAACTGGCGCTGGCGGCGGTGGTGCCATAATAGCGCTTGCGCCAGGCAAACTAAATGAGGTTGAAACAACATTAGGTTTGAGGGCCTCGATAACCTTAAGAGCTAAGTTCGGTTCTGAAGGGGTTAAAGTAAATATTATGGATTAATAGAAGGTTCTTGATTCCTTCCCTGTAAATAAAGTGCTGGCTAAACCTTTCAAGAGATCTGAGTACTTCGTGAGGTTCTCCCTAATGTAAATCCTTATGAAGGCTATTTCTGTAGGCATTAATCCAGTAATGGTTTCCCTAACCGGCTTATCGGTTATGGTTCCGTCAGGCATCATTATCGAAACGCTTGATTCCTCAAACATTGGGTTAGTAGGTAACTTAGGAGTATCGACAAAGATGAAGTTCTCGCTATCCCCTAAATCAGCCATGGATCTTAAGCGTTCCTCTAACTCCTCCTTAATTATTTTCTTGCTGAAATTCAGGAAGACCTTAGTGCTTGTGTCAATAGGTAATACGGCCTGATATACGGCCTTATAAGGCACTTTTCTCTCAAGCAAGTATCTTGCTTCCTCCAGTTTCCTCACTTCAGGATGACTCAATACATACTCGTCATCAAGCTCCAAATATTTACGTAAATCATTAACGCCTTCCTTAAAGTTAAGTATTTCGTCAGCCTTAACCAGCATTTCACCAGCTATCTTATCGAAGGCCCTAGTTGTTTTATGGAAATAAACGTTCTTAAACATGAAAATCCTCGCTATAAGCATATGATCGAGAACGTCCTTAGCCTTATAATCAAGAACTAGCCGGTCATTAACAAAAACGGAATTATATGCTAATCTCTCCCAATCTAATCCTATGCCGTAATTAGCCCCAGTGAATATTGAGTCCCTCAGCAAGTAATCTATTATGTCAGCGCTGTAAGGACCTTTAATTATGTAATAAAGTGATTTCTCTGTGACACCTGAAGATACATTAGATGTTAAGGGCCAGACCTCAGTGGTTGGCGCTTCAATCATTTTACCCATAGTTTCTGCAGATACACCATACTCTTTCTCTATGTATTTATCGAAGCATTCAGCCACTTCAGGGACCTCACTAACTATTCTCC
>JALWQN010000071.1 GCA_027083115.1 Desulfurococcales archaeon | reverse complement strand
GACAAAGAAGGGTTACATCATTAAGTACGTAGCTACCTTAAATCTGGCTGAAGGCAGTGCAGCAGTATATTTGAGGAAATTACCTGAGGATGACTTTCTGGCTAGAACTTCAGGGAAAATGAATGCCGTTAAGATCCGTACAGAAATTAATGAATTAATGCTAGCCGGAAATGATTTAGGCCCTGAATCAACTGCTTATGGTGTGCTTGATGACGTAATTACTCTCGCAAGAAAACTAAGTAATAAGTAGTTCTAACCTAACCAATATTTCAGTATCGATTAATTAATGAATTATTTAGAATATTAAGGTATGTGAGTTAGGAACCCCTAACCTCTATTTCTACATTAACTTTTGATTTCAGTGTATCGCTTATTGGGCAGTGTTCTTCAACAAACTTCATGAACTCCATTATTTTTTCCTTAGGTGTTTGTTTGGCATGGATCGTTACCCTAGCCTTAACCTTAGTGAATCCTGGCTTGATGTTTTCCCCAAGAAACCCTCTTACATCATATTCTCCTTCTACAGCTATGTCCATGCCTTGAAGCTCAATACCAAGTCTTGGTGCATGGTATGCAGCAACAATACCTAAGCACCCAGCTAAGGAAGCAAGAATTAATTCAGTGGGTGCTGGCCCTAAGTCCTTTCCTCCAGCACTCTCGGGCAGGTCCTGAATGAGTGTGTGCCTATCGACAGTGCATTTAACAGCTAAACCACCTGCATATTTGGCCTCCACCCTTGCTTTCTTAATTAATGGTTTCGAAACAGGCATGTTTGGTTCCCGTCTTATGGTATGTGTTAATGCTTAAAAGCAAGGTTTAATTATGGTTGATTTACGTAATTGCGTTTCTTTAGTGACTTAATTGATTCATTTAACAAATTATGATTAAGAGTATTAATTGGTTCACGACTCATTATTGGTGTGTGATGGAGGTTTTCGACAGATTACATGAGAGATATGATTCCTGGTACGACAGACACAGAGATCTTTACCTTAAGGAGCTTTCTATAGTCCCCAAACCACAAAGACCCTCACTTGAGTTGGGTGTGGGTACAGGAAGGTTCGCAGCGACCTTAAGTATTGATGTGGGGCTTGATCCCTCCCTTGAAATGCTGAGTAAGGCCAAGATTAAGGGTGTTGAGTCAGTCGCCGGAGACGCCCTAATGCCTCCTTTCAGGGAAGAAAGCTTCAGAACAATCTACCTGATTTTCACCCTTTGCTTCATTAGTGACCCGTTAGGCGCCTTACGCGCAGCAAGGGATATACTGAGGAAAGGAGGTAAATTAATTGCCTGCATAATTCCCGCTGACTCAGGCCTAGGTAAGGAATACATGAGTAAGGACAGCCCTTTCTATAGGATAGCAAGGTTCTTTAGGGTGAAGGAGTTCGAGCTAATGGCTCATAACTCAGGATACATGATTGAGGGTTTAGCAGGTATTAAGCTAAAGTATGGAGCAAATGACTTCATATGCTACACACTAAAACCTGCTGGGAATTGAGGCGGTCGTTGGAAAGAAGCGAGAAATCGCTTTTTAATCCCTTAAGTTAAGCCTACATGAGGTGCTTACGTGCTTGATTAAGTGGGTGCTTAAGAGAACGAAGGGCTGTGGTGAGTTAAGGAAGGACGACGTAGGTAAGGAAGTAGTGCTTAATGGGTGGGTACACACTGTCAGGAGAGTAGGTAAGTTAGTCTTCATACTCCTTAGAGACCGTTCAGGAGTAGCTCAGGTTGTCGTGACCCCTAAAAGTAAAGCATATGAACTCATTAAATCAATCGATAGGGAATACGTCATAGCTGTTAAGGGGGTTGTTCGGGCTAGACCACCTAAGCAAGTTAATCCTGAAATGCCTACTGGAGAGGTTGAGGTCAGCGCTGAGGACGTGGAGATACTTAACGAGTCTAAACCCCTACCTCTTCCCATATGGGATGAGGAATTAATGAAGACAACGTCAGAAACCAATAGACTTAGGTATAGGTTCCTTGATCTCAGGAGGGACAGGATCAGAAGAAACATTATTTTGAGGGCTGAGGTAACTGAAGCAATGAGGGAGTTCTACAGGTCAGAGGGTTTCATTGAGATCGAAACTCCTTACCTAGCTAGAAGCACTCCTGAAGGGGCTAGAGACTTTCTTGTACCAAGCAGGCTGCATCCGAAGAAATTCTACGCATTAACTCAGTCACCCCAGCTATTTAAGCAACTCCTTATGGTAGCGGGCTTCGAGAAATACTTTCAGGTAGCTAGGTGCTTCAGGGACGAAGATCCTAGAGCAGACAGACAGCCTGAATTCACTCAGTTCGATATGGAGATGTCCTTCGTAAGTAGGGAGGACGTAATGCATGTCGTTGAGAAATCCATGAAGTACGTGTTTAAGAAAGTCCTTAACATCACACTCCAGACTCCTTTCCCAAGATTAACTTATGAGGAAGCTATCCATAAGTACGGGACAGATAAGCCAGACATCAGGTTCGGTGCTGAATTAAGGAATTTAGAGAACGTAAAGCCTGAAGACATGAAGGCTCCATCCAACGATGTTGTTAGGGGATTTAAGATAGTTCTAGGCAGTGACTTAAGGAATGAGGTGCTAGAGCATCTGAGTAAGATGTTCAGGTCCACAGGAGTTAAGGGCTTAGTTATTGATTCGACAGGCAAGACCTACTTAGGGGAACTAGGTGCTGAAGCAATTAAGGCGGTGACTCAAGAGCTGAGGATAGAAAGTAATGAGTTAGGTGTTTTGGCTTCAGGCCCCTACATGAAGGTCTCGGAGGCCTTGGGTGAGGTCAGGACCTACTTAGGTAGGGTCTATGGCTTAGCTGACCCAAAGAAATTCAGTTTCTTATGGATTTATGAGTTCCCGTTCTTTGAGGTTGATGAGGAGTCAGGCAGATTGACTCCAAGACATCACCCATTCACCATGCCGAAGCCCGAGGACCTAAGTAAGCTGGAGAAGGATCCTCTTGAAGTTAAGGCACTGTCCTATGACTTAGTTCTTAATGGATATGAAATTGCTGGAGGGAGCATAAGGATTCATGATAGGAGACTTCAGGAAAGAATGCTCTCCCTGCTTGGGTTAAGTAAGGAGGAAATGATCGAGAGATACGGTTTCCTTCTTGAGGCTCTAGAGTATGGTGCACCACCCCACGGAGGTATTGCTTTCGGATTAGATAGGCTGGTTGCCGTAATGGCTGGTGAGGAATCCATTAGGGAAGTCATTGCTTTCCCGAAGAATAAGGAGATGGCTGACCCGCTGACTGGATCCCCAGCTAAAGCACCAGAAGAGTACTTAAGGGACATCCCATGGTTGAAGATTGAGTAACTCCTTATTAGGGCGTTACGAAGTTTTTACTTGGTGTCCCTATGAAGGAGTGGATTATTTACTCCTTAGCTTGCTTGCTACTTTGGGGTTTATGGGGGGTTGTCCTTAAGCTAGCTTACGGCAGCGGTAATTGGGTTCAAGTGTACTTCGCGTCAGCACTCTCTTCCTTCCTGGTTGCTTTAACTGTTTTCATAATTTCCCGCCCTGAAATGCCTCTAAACAGATTCACTGGCTTAGCTCTTATTGCAGGCGTTTTCGGGGGGTTAGGTTACGTAGCTTTTATTAAGGCTTTAGAGACAGGCAAGGCTTCCATAGTTATTCCACTCACAGCAATATATCCAGCAATAACTGCGGTTATTGCCTTAGCCTTCCTTAACGAGAAAATATCTTTCCTGAAGGGATTAGGTATTGCTTTAGCTGTTGTTGCTGCAGTACTTCTTTCTCTTTAGGTCTCTCTAAAGGAACCCCTTATTAGTTCAGAACTACATAATTAACAGGTAATTAACCATGGCTTTAGAAACTAGAGAGTTAGGTTACTCAGATCTTAAGGTCACGGTGGTTGGGTTAGGTGCTTGGCAATTCAGTAATGCTTGGGGCGTGACGGACTATGAAGTAGCTAAGTCGATAATTGCTAAGGCAGCTGAGGTAGGCATTAACTTCATAGATACTGCCGAAGCCTACGGTAGTGGATTAAGTGAGGAGTTCATAGGCAGGGCTCTGAAGGAGTTAGGTCTTAGAGAGCATTTCGTAATAGCTACTAAAATACCTGGTCAGTTCCTTGCTTATGGCGACGTGATTAAGGCAGCAAGAAACTCCCTTAGGAGGTTGGGTATTGACTCAATAGATTTGATGCAGGTTCATTGGCCTCCTTGCTGGCACAACATACCCACATGCGAATATATGAGGGCTTTAGAGAAGCTAGTTCAGCTAGGGCTAATAAAGTATATAGGAGTGAGTAATTTCCCTCCCGAACTCCTTGAGTCAGCAAGATCATGCCTGACAAGGGAGGATGTAGTCAGTAATCAAGTGAGGTACAACCTGATTGAAAGAGATGCTGAGAAAGAAATAATTCCTTATGCCGAGCAAGAAGGTTTATCAGTGATCGCTTGGTCTCCACTGGCTCAGGGTGCACTCACAGGCAAGTACACGCCTCAGAACCTACCTCCATTCAAAGACGCTAGAGCAGACAACCCAATATTCAAGCCAGAAACCTTCAAAGAAATATATGAGGACCTAATAACTAAAGTAGTTAAGATCGCTGGAAAATATGGGAAAACCCCAGCTCAGGTAGCACTTAGGTGGTTAATTCAATCATCAGACACCGTAGTAGTAATACCTGGAGCAAAGAACCCGCAGCAGGTTGAGTCAAATGCTGGTGCTGGCGAGAGCTGGTCGCTCAGTACGGATGACTGGCTAGAGCTTGAGGAAGCATCGAGGAAAATCACCTTCAGCAGGGTAATCTACTGAAAATAAACAAATAAATAAACATAAGTAAAGTTATATTTTTAAGGTGCACCTTTAATCACTATTGGTGTACCTAAGACATGCATATACCTGATGGGTACTTGAGCCCTCAGACCTGTGTTCTTTTTTACGTAATTATGGCTCCGTTATGGTATCTGGCGTTCCGGAAAGGCAGGGAGGTGCTCGATAGCAAGTACGTCACTACCTTAGGCCTTCTCTCAGCCTTCAGCTTCATAGTGATGATGTTTAACTTCCCTGTTCCTGATGGGACCACAGCACATATGGTTGGGGGTGCCTTAATCACTTCTCTCATGGGGCCCTACGCAGCAACAATAGCTATTTCAATAGCCCTGCTTGTTCAAGCCCTCCTCTTCGGTGACGGAGGGATAACTACTTACGCAGCAAACTCATTCAATATGGCTATTGTGCTTCCCTTCACTACATACTTCTTCATTATTGCTTTAAGGAAGTTACTTAAGGATGAGTGGAGAGGTAGGCTTTGGGGTGGAGTGATTGGCGGTTATGTTGGAATAGTTCTTGCGGCATCATTGTGTGGGCTAGAAATAGGTGTGCAGCCCTTATTCTTTAAGGGTTACTCACCCTACCCCTTCTGGTTAAGTGTTCCTGCAATGACCTTCGCTCACTTAGTGACTGCAGGACCTGTTGAGGCTGTAGTGACTTACGCAGTGCTTAATTACGTGAGGAAGTACTCCCCAAACATACTTCATCTGCCTCAACTAGCTCCATCAATTAAGGGGGTGGTTAGGCGTGGGTAAGAGGGCTTGGGCCATACTCATCGCTGTTTCGCTCCTGACGCCATTAGGTCTTTTAGCACCGGGTGAGGCATGGGGTGAGTGGGACATAAGTCAATGGAAGGTTCCTAGCTGGTGGAAGTCAACTGCTGAGTCCCTAAGTAATTTCTGGAGGGCACCGTTAAGCGACTATAACTTACCTGGTTGGGTAAGTGGTTTCTTACCTTACTTAGGTTATATGGTGTCGGCGATAATTGGTGTTGCAGTAATTTATGCCTTAACTGTTCTCTTAGGTAAGGCCCTAAGTAAGGGGAAGTAGGTTTTGAGAGCTACTGATAAGACAGTCAATGAGTTATCCAAGTTCGTTATGGATTCCTTAACTCCAGAGTCTAATGAAGGGTTACTTAAGTCATTAACTCCAGAGTCACTCATAATTTCTTCATTCGCATTAACTATTGCTTCAGTAGTTGCTGAAAGCATTTATGCCTTAATCTTTCTTGCGGCCACCTCCTTACTTATTGCTGTTTCATTAGGCATTAATTTAAGGAGGTTTTTGATTAGGGCGTACGGGTTTGTCCCGGCCTTTACGGCCTTGATAGCTCTCCCAGCAGCATTTTCCTTCATTACCCCTGGAAGACCTCTACTTGCTTTACCTATATCTTCATGGGGTATTTACGTAACTTACGAGGGAGTTAAGGCGGCAGCAACATTAGTTCTTAGAGTTACTGCCTCAGTTTCTTACTTAACGCTCCTCACACTCAAGTATGGCCTAAGTAATCTTGCTGAAGGGTTGAGAAAGCTGAATGTACCTAACGAATTCATTAATGTTCTTCACTTCATGCTTAGGTACACCCTAACCTTAAGTAAGTGCTTGATGGACATGATTATGGCTAGGGAAGCTAGGAAATTGGGGGATGAAGGAATGATTGACTACTGGAGGAGTTGGGGTGAGGGTTTAGGTGCTGTCCAGCTTAAGGCCCTAAAGATAAGTGAGGACATATATATGGCCCTTAAGGCTAGGGGTTACGGGTTGGGTATTGATTCAGGTGGAGCTAGATTAAAAATAAATTCGTCGCTAATGCTTCTAACTGCATCAGTTATTGCTGGTGCAGTAGTGACTTCGTGGGTGATTCATTAATGACTGAAGGAGCAATTTACTCAATAATTAACTTAAGCTACTCCTACATTCCAGGTACTATGGCCCTACAGAACCTGAGTTTTGATGTTGATGCAGGTACGGCACTATGTCTTTTGGGACCTAACGGTGCAGGTAAATCAACCCTGCTTCAGGTTCTTGCTGGCTTAAGGCCAGAGTACTTAGGGAGCATTTACTTCATGGGTGAAGAAATAAGAGATATCCTGAAATCGAGGGAGAAAACCTATGATTTCAGGAAAAAAGTTCAGATACTTTTTCAGGATCCTGATATTCAGCTATTCAGCATTACTGTAGAGAAAGACATAGCTTATGGCCTAGAGCACCTAAGTAATGATAGGGAAACAATAAACAAAGCAATAAATGAAGTGCTTAAGGAACTAGGTATTGAGGAATTAAGGAACAGACATCCATACACCTTAAGCGGTGGCGAGAAAAGAATAGCTTCCTTAGCCACAGTTCTAGCGTTAAGGCCTGAGGTACTGCTTCTTGACGAACCGACCTCGGAGCTTGACCTGAAGTTTAAGGAGAAAGTACTTAGGATCCTGAAATCCCTAAAGGAGAAGGGGAAGACATTAATAATAGCTACCCACGACCTGAGAATTCTTAAGAGCTTATGTAGTAAGGTAGCCCTCCTAAACAGGACCATTAAGGCCTTAGGTGCTCCAAGGGAGGTATTGAGTAATAAGGAACTCTTAATAAGTAATGATTTAGAGCCCTACGACTTAAGGGAATGCTCACTTAGCAGCAAGCAATAAAGGCTTAACTATCTCCACACCCTTAACTGACGCGAGCTTACCTATTAACTCCATCATGCTTTCCGTGCTTCCCTTAACTGCAATTGCAAGCATACATTTCTCCCTACTTAAGTGGATATGTAGTGTAGAAAGAATCATTTCAAGGTACTCATGCTGGATCTCCGTTAAGGACTCATCAGCACCCTTAACCTCGTGATTATATATTAAGCCAATAATGCCTACGGCCTCCTCAGCAGCCTTCCATCTGTGCTCCACTATGAAGAGCTTGAGGGCCTCCCTAATCAATGCTGACTTGCTTTTTATGCTTAAGGAACTCATGCATTTCTCGAGATCCTTAGCTAAGTCCTCGGGCAAGTAAATCCCGAACTTACCTCTGGCGCTTTTTCTCCCCATATAGGCACCTGCATCAATTACGTTAAGGAAATACATAAGTATTGCATTCAGAACTTCCTTGAGATAAACGGAGATCCTTTAACACCAAACCTGTAGGGAGTAGGTAAGTCCTCACTCACACCTACCCTGAATCCCCTTATCACTTCATCCTCCCTTAACTTAACCCCTCTATCCTCAATCCATAAGCCATGATCCCTTACATAAAGGGGCTTCTTATGGAAGGATTTATTAATACCTAATGCCTTAGTTAATCTCCCAGGACCAGTAGTTAGTAACTCATCCTTAAAGACCCTCCTAAATTCTCTCATAGTCTCTAAACCCTCCAAGGGTTCAAGAGATCTGAAGAGGACGGCCCCACCCTCATCCTCAGTATGAGCCACAACATTAAGCATCCATTGCCTATGTATCCCATAAACCAACGCCAAACCAACATCACCATATAGGGTCCGCCTCAAGTCACCTCCTTTCCTAGCTCTGGAGGCAGGATCCTCACTACCGAAGTAGGCCTCCACCTCAACAATCAATCCCGAAATAACCCCTTCAGGTGTCATCCTCACTAAAACCTTACCTAAAAGCTTTTCAGCCACCTTATCAGTTCTCCTTAAGTAAAAGCTCTTAGGAAGTATGGAAGCTCTCCAAGACTTAATTCTTTCCTTAAGCAGTAACTCAGCCACCCATTAAGGAAATCCCCAACATTAATTAATGGTTAATCCTTGTCCTAACACATTAAAAATGAAGTTTAAACGAGATCTTTTATTTAATTATTTTAATTTTTTTAAAGATGGATCAATAAATTAAGTGGATTTCCTTACTGAGAAAAGTTAAAACTTAAAAATTAGACTCCTCTAACTGTGTAGGGGGATGATTTGCCAGCAACGCCAGAAGCACTGATAGCTGCCTTAACTCCTTATTTCTTAATATTCACCGCTTTTGCACTGCCTGCCTTCAAGGTGGCTAAAGTCCCTAAGTATGTTGGGAAAGCAGTCGCTATAGTTATGCAGGCCGTTATTTTCGTAATGACATTATTCACTTTTGGTCAGGTATGGTCAGGCAGGGTTCTTTATTACACTTTCGCGGCTTTCCCGCCGCCCGTAGGTATCACTTACTCAGTAGATTTCCTTAATGCTTTTCTCGCAGTTCTTGCTTCAACCTTATTCTTAATAATTACTCCCTTATCGAACCATTTCGTTGACGATAACGAATATTTCTATGCCGGCATGCTTGGTCTTGAGGCAGGGATGTTAGGTGTTATTTATACAGGAGACATATTTAACATGTTCGTTATGATGGAGGTCACGCTCATTTCTGCTTACGTAGTTATTTCCTCACCGAGAACAGGCAGTTCCGTCAAGGCTGCCTTCAAGTACGCGATGGTTGGTACTGCTGCAGGAATGATATTCTTCCTTGGTGCTGTCATGTATTATAATGCTTTAGGCACTCTTAACTTAGGCCAAGGTGGGGCCATAGTTGCAGGCTTAATACCCAATATGGGTAGAGCCCTTCATCCACAACTAGCTATTGGCTTCGTTATGGACATAATTCTTTTCTCTCTGCTTGCTGAAGCTGCTGTTGCTCCACTCCATTTCTGGCTACCTGACGCCTACTCAAGAGCCCCACCAACAGTGGCGTCATTGATGGCTGGTTTATCTGAAGGCATAAGCTTCTATGTTATTTTCAGGTTATTCTACATAGTTAATCAAGGACTAACTTATGAGGCCTTCATAACTCTCTATGTTTTGGGAGTCGTAACGATATTAGTGGGTGGCTTAGGGATGATATATAGCACCGACTTAATGAAGATAATAGCTTACAGCACAATACTTGATGTCGGCTATATGGCTATAGCTCTGACTTTCGGTACTTACGGAGTGTATATTGCTTTAGCCTACATATTCGCTCACGCCTTAGTTAAGCCCACGTTATTCCTGTCCGCAGGCTGGGTGACTAAGTCAGCTGGCTCATCATCCCTAGATAAGCTTAAGGGAGCCTTCAAAGGTAGTCCAGCATTAATGGCTTCCTTCCTGATAGGTGCTGCCGCAGTTGTGGGGATTCCTCCAACGATACTTTTCCAAGCTAAGTTAAGCCTCTATCAGGTCGTTCTCTTCGTTACTAGGTTTCCTCAGTATAGGATACTTTACGGCTTCTACCAGCCCTTAACCCTCATAGTTATGCTTTTGGGTTCGGCCTTAGCCTTAGCAGGATTCCTTAAGGCAATATACGCCACTTACTTAACTCCAGGCAAGCCTGTTACTGAAGCACCAACATACTTGAAGGTCGTTGTTCTTTCTTTAGCTACTGCAGTAATTGCCTTAGGTATCGCTTATGCCTACGTCTCAGGGTACTTAATTGAGCCAGCATACAGTAGCTTAATACCTCAGCACAGGATTTACTACTTACTTAAGGCAATCACTTTAGGAGGTGTTACCTGATGGGGTTGCTTGAGGATTTCGTGGCTTGGGCCAGATCTAAGTCGATGTGGTTAGTGCATTACTGTGCTGCATGCGGAGCTATAGAGTTCCCGCCAGTAGTTACATCAGTCCTTGATTGGGAGAGATACGGTTATATGCCTGTTCCCACACCAAGGCAGTCAGACCTCTACGCAGGCATGGGTTACTTAACTAAGAAGTCCTTGAAGGTTGTTTTAAGGCTTCTTGAGCAAATGCCGAATCCTAAATGGGTTGTTGCAGGATGTAATTGCACAGCAACTGGAGGCCTATACTGGGATTCCTACGCCACCTACAAGAGACTGGATGAATTCATGCAGGTTGAGGGTTGGGTTCCTGGATGCATGCCCACATCCGACGACTGGTTCGCCCTCCTAACTTACTTCTACAATAAAGTGAAAGAAAGGCCTGTGAACGATAAGGGAAGCAGAAAGCTCTCAGACGCTTGGGAGAAGATACGTAAGTGGGAAGAGATGGAGCGAGAGTGGGCTGAGGAATACTGGGAGAGCCTTAAGAAAACAGAGATTAAGGTGAATTATCAGTTCGAAGAGAAGTTTCCTGAATGTGTTGAGAGGAACGAATCCCTGAAGTTGTGTTTAACCACTGTTGAGGCCGGCAGGATTAGGGAAGCACTCAAGAAACTCTATGATGAGGGCTACACACTAATAAATAACATAAACACAGTTGATTTACCTAAGAACGGTGTCATAGAGGTCTACTACATTGTTGAGAAACCTCTTGAGGGAGATCAAGTATGGGTTAAGACCTACGTACCCAGGAAGGAGGCGGAAATAGACAGCATCCACGACATATACTCGTTAGCTTACTATATAGAGCTGGAAACTCATGAAAAGATGGGAATAAAGTTCAGAGGTCACCCCAACCTCAGGAAATGGATCCTTGAAGGTAACTGGGAAGGTCCTCCGCCGTTAAGGAAGGACGTAGATATTCCGAAATGGGTTATTAAAGTCCATTATGGAGGTTATGCTTATGGCAGGTGAGTCAGTAAGTAAGTCCTTAATGCTTTACTTCGGCCCCCAACACCCGGGAGCCCCAGGTAACGTAGCGTACAAGCTGTGGCTGGATGGTGAGAGAGTAATTGATGCTGAACTAGTGCCTGGCTTCCTACTAAGAGGGTTCGAGATGATGATGGAGAACAGGGCATGGGAGATGAATATAGTTATTGGTTACCGATTCTGTGTTGAGGACCCAGATAGTCTGGAGCTTGGTTACGCTGAAGCAGTAGATAGGTTACTGAAGTACGATATACCTGAGAAAGCCAAGTGGGTGAGGATGATTCAGCACGAGTTCGGGAGGATAGCTTCCCACCTATTCTGGGCTAATCACATGTCAGGGTCTGTAGGTTTAAGGACCACGGGCTTCTGGTCAATAGCCGCTAGGGAGGAAGTGCTTAAGTGGTTCTATAAGGTGGTTGGGCATAGAATATATCATAGTTTCTCCGTGCCTGGAGGAATAAGGTGGGACGTGCCTAAGGACTTCAAGGAATTAACTCTTAAGACAGCAGATAAGATTGAGGAGCTAGTTAAGGACATTGAGGCAGCATTACTTAAGAACTCAGTGTTTAAGGCAAGAACTAAGGGTGTAGGAGTGATTAAGGGAGAAGACGCGATAAAGTTAGGCATCACCGGTCCATCGTTAAGAGCTGCCGGAGTATCTTACGACATAAGGAAAGCTGTCCCCTACGAGAACTACGATAAAGTCAAGTTTGACATACCTACTGGAGAGAACGGTGACTCCTACGATAGGGCAGTGGTTAGATTTAAGGAAATTCATCAGAGCCTAAGGATCATTAGGCAAGCGGTTGAGGAGGTTAAGCCCGGAGATCCTTGGAGGATTAAGTTACCGCTTACAGTTCCTCCAGGAACAGGTATAGCTAGGGTTGAGGCAGCCAGAGGCGAGTATATGATACACGTAGTTAGTCAGGGAGGTAGGAAACCCTATAGAGTTAGGTTAAGGAGCGTATCACTGCCGTTAATGACTACTGCCATAAAACACGTAATTAAGAACGAAGAAGTCACGATCGCTGACTTCCCCGTAATCCTAGGTTCCCTAGATCCTTGCGCGCCAGACATAGATAGGTGATGAAGAATGGTTTGGGTTACCCTCAAGAAGGCCGCGAAATACCTTTTCAGAAGACCATACACTAGGATGGTTCCTAAGTCGGAACCTCCTTTCAAGACAGACCACACTAGGGGTAGGCACATACTTGACTTGAATAAATGCACTGGATGCAGCCTTTGCAAGATGGTTTGTCCTGCTAATGCCATAGATATGGAGCACATTGAGGTTGAGGAAGGAAAGTACCCTCAGAACAAGAAGAAGATCTTCCCTAGAATAGACCTACATAAGTGCACCTACTGCGGTCTCTGCGTTGAGTACTGTCCTTTCAGTGCCCTATCAATGACTGATGTGACGGGCTTTGAGCTCTTCACAACAGATAAGTCAACGACTCTGAAGCACCCTCAAGAACTAGCGGTGCCTCCAGAAAGCAAGTATAGGGTCACAATAACTAAGGCTATGTTTTTGGGAGTCCTTCAGAATCCTCAGGTAAAGCCTGCTGGGAAGGGTGGGAGCCATGGTTAGTTTAGCAGAACTTAATTACGTGTTGCCTGCAGCAATAAGCATATTTACGCTTGCTATGGTCATATATACTTACAGAGTTATGAAGGGACCTACTGTCCCAGATATGGTGTTAGCCCTAGATGCCTTGACCGTGGATTTGATCGTCCTATTCATGCTAATAACTCTCTACTATGGAACACCCTACTTAGCTATTGGGGCAATACCTCTCTCAGCCTGGGTATTTATCCTAGACATATTCGTAGCTAAATACTTGCTGGAGGCGAAAAAGAAATGATCGACCAAATACTTTTCTGGTTTGGCGTTGCCCTCCTATTTATGGGTGGAGTGCTTGATGTGATTGCTTCGGTAGGCATGAACAGGTTCAGGAACTTCTACTTGAGACTTCATGCAGCAACCATAGGAAGCATAGGTGGCGGTGTTTACCCGTTAGTTGGTGTAGCTATATTAGTTCTTGGGCTTGATGTCCCATCAACCTTCAAGTACTACATAACTGGTTCGGCACTAATTAGTGCCTTAATCGTTGTGCTTACGTCACCGGCCGGCTCCCACATACTGGCTAAGGCGGCCCACAAATCACGAGAGGTCCTACCTAAGCCAGCAATAGTCGATAGATTGAAGGAGAAGGAGGTGAATGAGGAATGATACATATACCTTTGCTTATTGGGTCTATCGGTAGTACAGCAGCGTTGATTGCTGCTATACTAGCCATGTTTGAGAAAGACTTACTTAAGGCTATAGTACTTTCAGGCATTGAGTCCATATTTACGGCCTTCCTCCTAGTTGTTTTGCTGGCTCCTGACTTACTAATAGCTTACGTGGCTGTGGGCTTAGGGATCAACTCAGTAATCCTGATTTACGCTCTCTTAAGGGGTGAGAGGTATGAAGAGTAGCACTCACGCAGCAATCTCTGTAACTGTAGCACTAATATTTGCCTTAACGGTAGCTATAGCCCTAATTAAACTTGGTTTTGCGGGTCCTTGGGTAACTCAAAACATTAACTTAGCTAACATGTTCCTCACAGGAGTTCCCGTACCTCATTCCTGTTGCTTCAGCGCGTCACCAGAGGTGGTTACTTCAGTAATATGGGATGAGAGAGGCATAGACACTTTCTACGAGACCTCAGTTCTTTTCTTAGCTATCATAGGAACCCTATATGTGCTTGCCGGCACCTTCAAGGCCAGGCCAACACCTGAAGGGATGACGCTCATAGTTAGGGTAATATCAAAACTTGTCGCACCCATAATCATTGTAGTGTCGCTGTCAGTTGCTCTGCACGGTCACCTAACTCCTGGAGGAGGCTTCCAGGGTGGAGCCATATTTGCTGTAGCTCCTGTATTACTGCTGGCTGGTTGGGGCTCAAGTAAGCTCCTTAGCTTAGGGTTCGAGAGAGACACATTACTTTCTTTGAGGGTTACTGGCGTCTTACTGATCGCCTTAACAGGCATTGGGACATTAATCATTGGCCTCCTTAAAGGAGTTAATGCTTACGTATTCCTTAATCAACCCAAGCCACAAGCACCCATAGGTTACTTAGGATGGATAAGCACCCCATGGGGCAACATAGTTCTGGGTGGCACCCTAATTCTTCTGAACATATTCGAGTTCCTTGCCGTCGCAGCAGGGTTTACACTAGCTATACTTGCTGTTGACTCTTCAGGAGGTGGTAAAGAATGACGCTCGAGGCAATAATGTGGTACTACATACTTGCTACATTAATGGGTTTAGGTGCAGTAGGTCTTTGTGGTATGGTTTGCAGGCCGCACATGATTAAGAAGCTCCTAATGCTAACCATATTCTCTGACGCCATAGAGTTAATTGCTGTTTTGGCTGGATACAGGATCTCAGCAACCCAACCACCAGTATATCCTGGCGGGGTAATTCAGGGCTTTGTGTTCCCTAACCCTCAGGAGGCAGCCAATTTCGCCAATTCCGCAGTAGATCCGCTACCTCAGGTACTTATAGTTACTGCCATAGTTATTGGTCTGGCAGTCCTCCTGTTCCTAGCTACCTTGGCCTCCCAAGCAGGCAGGAAGTTCGGGACCCAAAACCTGAATAAGATAGAGAAGAGGGGTGAGTAAGTTGGTTAAGTCCATTTACGCTTACTTGATTGTTGGACTGATCCTTTTAGGAATATACATACTATACACAGGCTCAGTATCGATGATGGAGCTAATTCTGGGAGCCATTGTTGGGTTCTCGGTAGCATATATTTTCACTGACGAATGGATTAAGAAACCCTCGAAACTGAACCTAAGGAGGCTATCTATCCTAATAGCATACGCACTAAAGTACTTCACAGTCATTGAGGCTAAGGCACACTGGAGCGTGGTTAAGGCAATACTGTCGCCTAAACCGTCACTTAAGCCGGCCATAGTTAGGGTTCCTTACAGAGTCAGCGATGAGTACGCCATAGTCACCATAGCTAACTCAATAACTAATACTCCAGGAACCGTGGTTGTTGACGTAAGCGAAGATAAGAAGGCCTTGTTCGTTCATTGGCTCTTTGCTGAAGTGACTGAGGATGAGGAGGCCAGGAAACACATTTCCGCTGAGTTCGAGAGCTGGGCTAAACTAATTTTTGAGGGGTGAGGAAGGATGGGCATGATGTTGTCTCCGGACTCCTTCATAATGGTGTATACAGGAGTGATTGCCCTAATTGCTTTAACAGTCTACGTAGCACTTTACGAACTCTTCCAAAACGCTGGCGGCAGAAGAGTTTCTGAGGAAGCTGAGCCCATAAGGTATTATCCAGTCATGTGTGGTTGGGACGCCGACTACAAGGAAACACCTCCATTAAGTAAGGTCATTACTGACATTCTTCAGAGGTCTTGGAGACATCTGCATAAGCCACTGGCTGAGGGAGGCAAGGCATATATGCGTGACTGGTACGTTTGGGCCTATATAGCTTTAGTTGCTTTAGCGATAGCAGCTCTAATTGTGAGGTGGAGTTAGGATGTGGGGAGCAATAGTTAATATAGCGAATGTAGTGATCGAATCTCTTATCTATCCAGGATTACTTACTATAATAGCCCTAATAATTACGACACAGTGGTTCTCGAGGAAGTTAGCTGGAAGGATACAGTATAGGAGGGGACCCACATACACTGGACCAGCAGGTTTCCTGCAGCCTTTAGCGGACCTCCTCAAGCTCGTCTCAAAGGAGGACTTCATAAATAAATACGGCCTTAAGTTATCTCCCCTAGTAGTCATTTTCCTAGCTATAGGTGCCTTGACCTCAGTGACTTTAGCTACTCCGCTAGCGTATCAACCTCTATTCGCCCCATATGACTTCATAGTGATCGCTTACGTGATATTGCTTTCTCCCTTTGCCTTAGCGTACTTAGCCCTCTCTCAACCCAATCCCTACTCAGGACTTGCTGCAGGCAGATACTTGGCCCTACTATTCTCTGCTGAGCCCGCATTCACTGCAGCCATGTTAACACCGATAATTCTTGCAGGAAGGCACTCTGGAGCTCTATTTAGCACTTACTTAACATCAACTGTCTCTTACGGCTTATGGAGCCTTAATCCAGCCTCCTTCATAGCTATGGCCTTAGGTTCTTTGGCTGCCTTCATAGGTTTGATGGCTATACTGATGATTAGGCCTTTCGATTTTCCTGAGGCTGAGTCAGAGCTCTACTGGGGTTTATTTACTGAGTTAGGGGGACCTAGGTTGGCCTTTGCGTTCTTTACTAAATTCGTTGAGGATATAGTGATGCCCGTACTTTATGTGATGTTCTTCCTTGGTGGTCCTTGGCCTGTTGATCCAGGGAACTGGTGGTTAAGCGCCATAGTGGTTTTGCTGAAGTACTTTGTTGTGCTTGCTGTGCTTAGGTGGGTGGAGAACTCAATGCCGAGGTTCCGGCCAGACCAAGGAATAAGGTTCTTATGGAAGTACCTATACCCAATGTCTTTCCTAGCATTAATAATTTCGGTGCTGGCCTAAATTCTTACTTCTTGAACTAATCAATGAATCCAGGGCTTAAAACTACCTTAACTCTTAATCCATATAATTCCTTAGAGGTGGTGAAGAAAACGATTAAGGTAGCTATTTACCCTGGAGGAAGGATTAGGTTAATTGAGTTTAGGAAGTCAAGAGTTTCTGTAAGTAGGTTGCTTAAGGAACTGAATTACGGCATTTATGCTGCAGTAGTTGTTAAGGATGGTGTACCCTTAACTGAGGATGACTTAATTAGCGACGGCGACGAATTAGAGGTTTATGAGGTGACATCAACTGGCTAAATGCAGAATATGCGGGAAGAAGGCAGTGATTAAGATACCTTACGCTAACATTTCTTTATGTAGTGAACACTTCATTAAGTACTATGAGAGAAGGGTTTTGGAGACTGTTGAGAAGTACAGACTAATCAGTTATGGCGATAAGGTTATTGTTGCTTTATCAGGAGGTAAGGACTCGGTAGCTCTGTTGAGTGCCTTAAAATCCTTAATAGACTCAGGAAGTATTGGGGCCGAATTAATTCCTGCATTCATTGATTTAGGCTTGGGAAGTTACTCGGAGGAAAGTGAGGAAGTAGTTAAGGAAGTGTGTAAGGCATTAGGGCTTAAACCTATGGTCATTAGGCTTAAGGAGGCTACAGGACTCGAGTTACCTGAGATAGCTAGGGCATCAGGAAGGCCAATATGCTCAGTGTGCGGAGTTATTAAGAGATACTTGCTTAACGTAGTCGGCTACGAGATTAAGGCCTCATCAATAGCATTAGGCCATCACATGGATGACTTAATGAGTTATGCGCTTAAGGCATTACTCCTTAATGATAAGGAAGCCCTAGCAAAGTTAGGGCCTAAAACACCTAGTAAAGGAATAGCCATAAGCAGGATCAGGCCCCTCTACCTACTTACCGAAAGGGAGAACCTGGTTTACGCCCTAGTTAAGAACTTGCCTTTCAGCAAGAACTCATGCCCTTACTCAAGGCTCAGTGGACTAGAGAAAGAACTTAAGTCCTTCCTCCTTAAGCTTGATGAAAAGTACTCGAGTCTTAGAGTAAGTTTCATGAAGGAATTAGCTAAGGAATCAATCAAATCACTAACTAAAGAGAGTACTTCCTTCAAACCATGTAAATACTGCGGCATGCCCTCAAGAACTGGAGTGTGTAGCTTCTGCAAATTAACTGAGGGAGCGACTGGTTCGCCGAAAGGCCCTCAAGCAAAACAATACCTTAAGTCATTAATTATTGAGTATATGAACACAGTCAATGATTAGGCTTTCTTCAGTTCTGCCCAAATACCCTTGTCTTCCACATGGATGACCGCGTAATAGCCTTTATAGCAAGGCCCAGGATTAACGATCATGGTCCTACCTAAGTAGTCTATGCCCCTAGCTTCATGTATGTGGCCATTGATAACTAGGGCCGGCTTCCTTAACTCCACAAGCTTCCTTAATGCTTTAGAACCGATATGTTCGCCGGTATATAAGACATCAGTCCTTACTCCGTAAGGGGGTGTGTGTGTGAGCAGCACCCACTCATAAGGGATTAATGCAGCCCCGCACTTCATTAAGAACTCATTAACGAACTTACTCATTAACTCATCACTTAATTTACTGTATCCCCAAAAACCAAATCCCATGCCTCCACCAATACCTCCAACAGTAAAGGGATTAATGAAGGAAATACTTAAGTGAATCACCTCAATACTAGGGTAATTAACGTAAAGAATGCTTTTTGAGTCAGTGTTTCCAGGGACTACAAAGGCTTTACAGCCACTCTTAACACACCACTCAGAAAGGATCTTAAGGACCTCTGATGAAGAATATCCGGGCATGAAGGCTAAATCACCAGCCAACAAGACATAGTTTATGTTGCTCACTGAATTAAGAACTCTCTTCAAGGAATTAACTCTCCCATGAATGTCCGAAATAGCCAGTAACTTCATTAAATCACCTAACAATACCCAAACAATCGATTAAAAATAAGTAATTACTTACCGAAGTACTTC